>DOHC01000158.1 GCA_003535475.1 Nitrospiraceae bacterium | reverse complement strand
GTATACCAGCCAAAGAATTTTCTGAAGCGCATGACTCCCATTCCCTCGCCGTGGAACGAAATATTCAGATCAAGATGTTTTTTCATTGTTTGAGTTATCTCATGAACATCAGGCCTTAAAGGCGTCGAGCCTTTTTTCAGAAGCTCTTCTGTTTCCCTGAATATCCATGGATTGCCGAGAGCGCCTCGCGCCACTGCCACACCATCACAGCCGGTCTCATCAAAAAGTTTCCTGATTAATCCCGGAGAGAGCGCATCCCCGCTGGCTATTACAGGTATTTGAAGGGACTCTTTTACCTCTCTTATTACATCGTAATCTACTTTCCCCCTGTATGCCTGCTGCCTTGTTCTGCCGTGTATAATGAGGGCTTTAACGCCGGCATCCTGTGCGCGGAGCGCAGTCTCGGATGCATTGACAGATGATTCGTCCCAGCCGGAGCGTATCTTTAAGGTGACAGGCCTATCTGTATTTTCTACGATTATCTTCAGGATTTTTTGCAGCCTCAGAGGTTCCATGAGAAGCCCTGCGCCTTCGCCCCTTGATACAATCTTGTTTACAGGGCATGCTGCGTTGAAATCTATTATATCGAAAGCATATCCGGATACAATATCAACAGCCCTTCTGATAACATCCGGATCGGCTCCGAGGAGCTGGATACCCAACGGCCTGTCATCAACGGCCGCAGAAAGGTTTTTCAGTGTGGTTATATTCTTTCTCACAAGCGAGCCGGCGTTTATCATCTCTGTGAATGCGAGTTCGCATCCGAAAGACCTGTTAANNGCAGGTCGCTTATCCCTGCCATGGGAGCAAGTGCCAATGGAGAATTAAACTTTATGTGTCCGATTGAAAACATGGCTGTTTATTATACATTAGACGGCTTCCTGCTTCCTTCATACAACTCGTATTCCAGCAGCCTGCATTCAATGCTGCCGTTAAAGAACTGCATGCGCCTCTTTGCCTTAAGTCCCACCTTCTTTGCAAGGTCAGGATTTCCCGTGAATATGTAGCCTGTGTAGCCCTTGCACTTCTGTTTGAAGAAATCGCCCATTCCCTCATATGTATCCTTTAGATCTTTTTCCTCTCCCATCCTCTCTCCATATTCGGGATTCAGTATAACTATTCCTCCTCCTTCAGGAACCGGTGTTTCTCTGAAATCGCAGACATGAAACTCTATGAGGTGTGCAACGCCTGCTGTTTCCGCATTGTTTTTTGCAGCTTCTATTGCCTTACTGCTTACGTCAGATGCTATTATTCTGAAGTCAAGCCGCTTTTTTATTGATGACTTTGCATTTTCCCTTAAGCGGCTCCAGAGTTCCTTATTAAATCCTTTTATGTGCATAAAACCGAAGTTGTCTCTGAGAAGGCCCGGCGGCCTGTTCAGAGCAATAAGGCTTGCCTCTATAGCGAGTGTTCCGCTTCCGCACATGGGGTTTATGAAGTTCCCCTGCCCGCTCCATCTTGTTGCCATGATAACAGAGGCTGCGAGCGTCTCCTGCATCGGCGCCTTAAATGGGATTTTCCTGTATCTCCTTTTGGACAGGGGCTCGCCGGAAGTATCTATATATATGCTGCAATCTTTACTTTCCCAGTAGAGGTGGATGACTGCCCTGTCCCTCAGCGGGCCTGAGTCAGGCCTCCTTCCGAACTTCTCTGACATCCTGTCCACTATTGCATCTTTACACTTAAGATTTGGATATCTTGTATCGCTTATTGTTGAGTTTTTAACCGAGGATGTTACGCACACATATCCATCCTCATGAAGATAATTCTCCCATTGTATTTTCTTGACTTCAGCGTAAAGTTCTTCCGGATCAGATGCATGGAAATCTTTGATGTGATAGAGGACCCTGTGGCCTGCTCTTAAAAAAAGGTTGAGCCTCATTGCGTCTTCCATCAAACCTTCCGTTTCAACCCATGAAACAGAATCAGATTTGACAGGGAATTCAAGTCTCAGGATTTCTTCCTTTAGGTATGGAGAAATTCCTTTAGGGCATGTTATGAGAATCCTTGACTTCTTCATCTTAAATCACGAAATCCTGATAATATCTTCTGTGGCAATGACTTTTTTCATAACAGCCACTGTAAGAGTATTTTGTAAAAAGATTTCAAAAAATGCAATATAGCTTGAAGCCTGATGCGTTATCAATCTATAATATCAAGCCGTCACATGAGAAAAACAAAAGTATCAAAGTGTCAGAGCGCAGAAGTTACTAATGCGGTCATTAGTAAAAACACATGCGATATAATTATTACGTCATGCCTGAAGTTCTTAATCGGGCATCCAGAGCTTTTCTGGATTCCCCGATCAAGTCGTGGAACGACAAGAATGTGGTCTTACTTAGGAACTCCTTAGTAATGAAGTTTTGGGGGAATCAATGGAGATTAGCATTGGCGTAGGAAGTGATTCAATATCTATTGCCGTTGAAAATCCATTCCACATTGATCTGGATTCTGTTGTAGGACAGACAGAGGCATTTTGTTCTTTAAAAGGCGCTGCTCTTAACGGCGTTGATGTAAGAGGGCTCATCCCGCAAATGGCAAGGGGTATTGCAGGGTGCGAGAGAGGATGCCCTGCTGATGCAAAGGAGTTTGTCCACAGAGGCTTTAAGGAGTTTAGCCTTGCCTATGTTGAGGGCGGTATTCTTACTGCGAAGGCAGTGATCGGCAATAATAAAGAGCTTTCGATCAAGATGTTCCCTGATTTTTAGGGGAAGTCATGGGGTCAGGCTCGCAGTCTGAGTATCATTACATATTTTTGAGGTGTGGATTTGAACATAGTCCTTGCAACAAGAAACAGGAAAAAGATTGATGAGATAAAGAGGATTGTCAAGGGTATGCCTGTCACTATTTATACGCTTGATGATTTCCCCGGATGCCCTGAAGTTGTTGAAGACGGAAAAACCTTTGAAGAAAATGCCGTGAAGAAAGCAAGTGCTGTTTCAAAATATACGAAGATGCCTGCCCTTGCCGATGATTCAGGGCTTGAGGTTTACGCCTTGGGTGGAGCGCCTGGAGTTTTCTCTGCAAGGTATGCCGGAGAAGGCGCAGACGACAGAAAGAATTATGAAAAGCTTCTGAGGGAAATGAGTTCGCTGCCTGATGATAAAAGAGGAGGGAGGTTTACGTGTGTGATGGCTCTGACATTTCCTGACAGCAGGGTGGAGACATTTTCAGGATATGCGGAGGGGTTGATAGGAAAGGAGCCAAAAGGGGCTAACGGGTTTGGATATGACCCTGTTTTTTATCCAAAAGGGCATGAAAGGACATTTGCCGAGATGTTCGATAAGGAAAAAGACCTTCTCAGCCACAGGGGCATGGCGCTTGTCAAGCTTTATGCCTTTCTTAGAAGCGGGTTATAAGAAAAATTAATATAATAATTTTTATTTTTTTCTTGAAAAACCCCGATATTTAGAATAATATGTAACGCCTACAGAGACTGCTTAAATTTTTTGGAAAGTCCTGCATTAAATACAGGCAGTTGTTTTGTTGGGTTTTTGTTTTTAAGTTAGCTGGCAGCAGAGGAAAATAAAGGGGGTAAAGTATGAGGATAGTATTGTTAGGTGCGCCTGGCGCTGGCAAAGGGACTCAGGCTAAGAAGCTGATTGACAAATACGGCATCCCGCAGATTTCAACAGGCGATATCTTAAGACAGAATGTAGCGGAGGGCACACCGCTCGGTAAAGAGGCAAAGTCCTGTATGGACAAAGGAGAGCTGGTGCCTGACAGGGTAGTTTTGGGCCTTGTGGAGGACAGGCTTAAGAAGGATGACTGCAAGAAGGGATACATCCTTGACGGGTTCCCGAGAAACACTGCCCAGGCAGAGGCTCTGGATAAGATATTGACATCACTCGGTATGTCACTGACAGGCGCGTTGAGCGTGGATGTCCCGAAAGATGATCTCATGCAGAGGCTTACAGGCAGGAGGACATGCAAGGGATGCGGACAGATGTACAATGTATATTTTTCAGCTTCAAAGAAGGATGGTGTATGCGACAAGTGCGGAGGAGAGCTTTTCCAGAGGGACGATGACAGGGAAGAGACAATCAAGAGAAGGCTTGATGTATATGATGCCCAGACAGCGCCGCTCATAGAGTATTACAAAAAAAGCGGGATTTTAAAATCCGTTGCGGGTGTCGGCAGTATAGATGAAATATTCAGCAAGGTTTGCAGCGCATTGGGGGGTACCCCCAGTTAGAGATGTATCTCTAACTGGGTAAAGTAGATAAAATTAACCTTTAAATTTTCAAGGAGGAAAGAATGGCATTAAGTAAACCGCATGGTTCAGACAAACTAAATCCACTATTTGTATATGACACGGCTGAAAATGAAGCCTTGCAGAAAGAAGCTGAAGGCATGGCTTCTATTGTTGTGAGCTCAGCTACTGCAGCTAATGCAGTTATGATGGGTGGTGGGTACTTCAACCCGTTAATAGGCTACATGAATAAAGCTGATGCCCTGTCTGTTGCTAATAATATGAAAACAACATCTGGTCTGTTCTGGCCTGTTCCAATTTTAAACCTGGTTAAAAATGCAGGCTCAATCAAAGCTGGCGATCGTATTGCACTTAAAGATCCAAACGTTGAAGGGCATCCTGTACTGGCCGTTATGGATGTAAAAGCGGTTGAAGAATTCAGCGATGCAGAGATGGCGCTGATGTCTGAAAAAGTTTACCGTCCTAAACCACCTGAAGCACATCCAGGGGTTGAAGCATTCAACGCTCAGGGTAAAGTCTGTCTTTCAGGTCCAATTAAAGTATTAAACTTCTCTTACTTCCAGGATGAATTCCCGGATACTTTCCGTACCGCAGTTGAAATACGTAACGAAATCACTGAGCGCGGCTGGAAGAAAGTTGTTGCTTTCCAGACTCGTAACCCAATGCATCTGGCTCACGAAGAGCTTTGCCACATGGCAATGAAGCGTTTAGGTTGTGACGGTCTGGTTATTCACATGTTGCTTGGTAAATTGAAAAAAGGAGATATCCCGGCACCTGTTCGTGATGCTGCGATCCGTAAAATGGTTGAGCTGTACTTCCCTAAAAACAGTGCAATGATTACTGGTTACGGTTTCGATATGCTTTATGCCGGTCCACGCGAAGGTGTATTGCACGCTATATTCCGTCAAAACATGGGCGCAACTCACTTCATCGTTGGTCGTGACCATGCGGGTGTTGGTAATCACTACGGTGCATTTGATGCGCAAAAAATCTTCGACGAAGAAGTGCCGGCCGGTGCGCTGAAAATTGAAATCTTCAAAGCTGACCACACTGCATACTCGAAGAAGCTAAACAAGGTC
>DOHC01000146.1 GCA_003535475.1 Nitrospiraceae bacterium | reverse complement strand
TCGCCTTATGTAAGGCTCGGCGAGTTCTCTCATGTCTATAGCTGACTGCACCCTTGTAGGCACATTGTTTTTTTCAAGCTCATTCTGAAGAGCAAGGGCGTTTATGACAGTTGCGAGCATTCCCATATAATCTGCCGATGCGCGCTCCATGCCTTTCACGCTTGCTTCCACGCCCCTGAATATATTGCCGCCGCCTATCACTACCGCGACCTCAGCGCCCATATTCACAACCTTCTTAATCTCTCCGGCTATAAAATCCACTGTAGCGGAATCTATGCCAAAGTCTTTGGTTCCCATCAGGGCTTCACCGCTGAGTTTCAGGAGTATTCTTTTATACTTCAATGAAGACTTCATACCAGACTATTGTTTTTCACCAAGCTGGAATCTGACAAACCGCCTTATCACAATATTTTCTCCGAGTTTTGCTATCTTCTCAGTGACAAGTTCTTTTATCTTCAGTTTCTGTTCAGGGTCTTTTACAAAGGCCTGTTCGAGAAGACACATATCACTGAAAAACTTATCAAGCTTCCCCTCAACTATCTTCTCCACAATCTGAGGAGGCTTGTTTGCCACCTGTGCCCTGTATATATCCTTCTCTCTTTCTATAACGTCCTGCGGCACATCTTCACATGAGAGGTAAGAAGGATTTGCAGCGGCTATATGCAGGGCAATATCCTTAACAAGCCCCTTGAAATCATCTGTCTTAGCAACAAAATCCGTCTCACAGTTTACCTCTAAAAGAACTCCTATTTTATCCATATGAATATATGAACTAACAAGCCCTTCTGATGCGCTCCTGCTTGCCTTCTTTGCAGCAGTGGCAAGGCCTTTCTGCCTGAGACAATCTATCGCCTTCTCAAAATCGCCATTGCTTTCGGTAAGCGCCTTTTTGCATTCCATCATGCCTGCGCTTGTTTTCTCCCTGAGTTCTTTTACCCTGTCGGCTGAAATAGTCGTCACCATTTTATCTCCTTAACCTCTGCCTCAGCCGCCTGCTCCTCCTGATGCACTTTTTCCTTTGCCTCAGCCTTTTCTGTTTCTTCAGCCATGCTCTTTGACAATGTCTCCCTGCCTTCAATCACTGCGTCTGCCATCTTCGCAGCCAGTAGTTTTATTGCCCTGATAGCATCGTCATTGCCGGGAATAACATGGTCAATCTCATCAGGATCACAGTTTGTGTCAACAACACCGACTACAGGGATGGAAAGCTTTCTCGCTTCTGCTACGGCAATGCGCTCTTTTTTGGGGTCTATAACAAACACGGCGGAAGGGATGCTCGCCATCTCTTTAATCCCGCTCAAATTTTTCTCAAGTTTGCCCCGCTCCTTTTCAAGCTCAGCGACCTCCTTCTTGGGAAGAAGCTCATATGTGCCGTCTGTCTTCATGGTCTCTATCTGCTTTAGTCTTTCTATGCTCTTTTTTATTGTTAAAAAATTAGTGAGCATACCGCCGAGCCACCTCTGATTTACAAAGAAAGCCCCTGCCCTCTTTGCCTCTTCGTATACAGCATCCTGCGCCTGTTTCTTTGTGCCGATAAAAAGAACGGTTCCGTTGCCGGCAGCAACCTTCTTAACGAAATTATACGCATCCTCAAGGCCCTTCATCGTTTTCTGAAGGTCAATGATGTAGATGCCATTCCTCTCCCCGAAGATATATTTTTTCATCTTGGGGTTCCAACGCTTCACCTGATGTCCGAAATGGACACCGGCTTCAAGAAGTTCTTTCATTGATGCAACCATTTTTATCCTCCTCTGGTTTTTCCTCCGCCTTTTCCCCTATACCCATACAGGACCACATAGAGGAAAGTTGATGGCGTGTGTTTTTACGAGGTAACAGAGTAACATAAAAGGTGTTTTTTTTCAAGAGGAAAGACTGCTGAATAATATCTGAAATTTAAGCAGAGGAGAAAATTCAACTGAGGTTTGTCGTTCTTATTCATGAATCTTTCTGAAGAACTTTACGGCTATAACTGCAAATATCAGAGGGACAAACCATGCCGCGATAATAGGAGGAACTATCCCTGCATATCCCATCGAGAGGGACATTGCATGGCTGACCCAGTAAAGAAGGCTTATAAAAATGCCAATTGCAGTTGTTGCAAGCCCTCCGCCTGCTTTCCCTCTCATCGGCAGGGAAATTCCGAGCAAGACCATGAAGAAATTAACAACAGGATATGAGATCTTAGAATTTAAATCAACCAGAAGTTTCAGATTTCTGAATCCTGCCTCCTCAAGTTTCTTTGTATATCTTAAGAGTTCTTTTATGCCCATATCTTCCGGCTTCTGTATCTCTTCGGCAAACACAGAAGGAGAGCCTATGAACGGATACTCAAGCGACTTATAGTTTTTTATTGAGCTCTGCTCCATGTCGTATACAGTCACATTCTCGAGCACCCATTTACCATCCGAGCCTTTATCAGCAATCCATTTAGCCTCTTCCGCCTCTATCCTTTCTATCAGACGCTCGGGGCCAACCTTGAATATGCTGATATTCTTGGAAATCTTCTCTTCAGGCATGTACAGCCCTATCTTTACTATAGAACCGTCTGCTGCCCTCAGCCACATCGTGCCTTCTTTGAATGAGAACTTTTTGCCCTTTTTCATAATTGAACTCTTAAGCTCGAATGCCCTCTTTGAAAATTCAGGCACTACCATCTCTCCGAGGATAAAACCGAAAAGACTTAATATTATGCCGCCTGACAGGAAAGGCATAAACAGGGTCCTAAGACGGCCGCCTGCTGCCTTAATTGATGTTATTTCCTCTCTCCTCTTTGCCTGACTGATAACAAACAAACTGCAAAGGAGAATTGCCATCGGGAAAAGATAAAGAAGATACCGAGGGAAATTGAAAACCACATAAAGCATAAGGCTTTTTATGGACGGCTTATACGGAAGAAAGTCGTCTATCTTATCAATCAGGTCAAGAAGGCTGAATATGAGGGCAAGCCCTGCTGCAATTAAAGTTAAAACCTTAAAAAACTCCCTGAGATAATGCTTCTGGATTATCAGCATTGCTACTTTTTGTCCTCCCTTTTAAACACACCGATTGAGAAAAGACCGAGGATAACTGTCGGGCTCCATGCTCCGATATAATGAGATATTTTCCCTGACCTTGCAAGATTCTCCCCGTATATGAGCAAGACATAAAAAACAGCAAATATCAGAAGCCCGAGCGTAAGGCCGCCAAGCCTTCCTGATTTCCCTGCAAACAGCGACAGCGGGGGGCCAAGCAGCATGAGTATCAGGCATACAGATGGCAGGGAGAGCCTTCTGTGCAGTTCAAGGAAGAAAGGCACTGCCTGCTGCTGCGACAGGTTGTTCGTCTCGCGCAAAAGCTCAAATGGCGTAAGCTCGCTGTTTTTCTTAGCAGGCTGTTCTGTGTTTAGGTTTAAAGACAGCTGATACCCGGCAAAGAAAAACTCTGTTGAACTGCTCCCTTTTGCAATCTGCATATATCCGTCCTTTAAATAAAATGCTATATCAATACCATCCACAGCGGAAATCCTGCCTTCCTTTGCAGTCACAACTTTCGGCTCTTTCTTATTTCTCTCATCATATATGAATATCTCACGCATCCTGTCTGCCTCAGGTTTTTCCTTTACAAAAAGCACAATATCCTTAAACAGGGTGGTAAATACTCCTTCTTCTATAGCAGCAGGAGCCCTTGTCGTTATTACATTTGAAATAGTTTCTCTCAGCTTTATCATGCTAAGAGGCCCGAGATAAAAGCTTACAAGCATGCCTGTGAGAAAACAGCTTATCCCAAGAGCAAACACAGGCGCAGCTATCCCCTTAAACGTCATCCCGCTTGCCCTGAGTATTACTATCTCATTGTCGGTGTTTAGCCTGCCATAAGTAAGGAGAGTTGACATTAAAAGGGACATCGGCAGTGTAAGAATCAGCATCGGAGGCTGCAGATAGAGTATTATCTTTANNGCCTACAACAGAAAGCAGCCTGCTCAACCTGAGTATCTTTTCCATTATAAGAATAAAATTGAGAGCGACGAGGCTTAAGAGGAATGTAAGGACAAGCTCCTTGAGCATCTCCTTGTGTATTGTATAAATTCTTATTTTCATCTGAGGTATTTTAGCTTATTTGCGTCTTTGACACCAAATATTCATAAATGTTAAACTTTAAACCCGCTCTACGAGTCGTAGACGAGTCATTGACTGCATTGTCTGAGGGGAAGATAAGAGGGCTCTGATTTGGACATCAAAAAAATAGAAAAAGGGGTAAGGCTCATACTTGAAGG
>DOHC01000079.1:4211-11965 GCA_003535475.1 Nitrospiraceae bacterium | reverse complement strand
GCTGTGTCTGTCTTTCGGCAATATTAAACTGCCGCTGTAAAAGTATACATGTTAGTGCAATATATGTTGTTCCTTCCATCTGTTATGCGGGGCTATCCGCTCCACCCTGTGGAGACTTCAGCCCCTATTCTGACAGACCCGTGAATCTTGCCTTAATCCAAACACAGCCTCCCTATGAGACTTAGAACTGATATGAGTTATAATACTTTCATGAAGATAGCGATAACAGGAAAAGGCGGCGTCGGCAAGACAACCTTATCTGCTGTATTGAGCCATATCTTTGCATCCGAGGGGAAAAAGGTGATTGCAGTAGATGCAGACCCTGATGCAAATCTTGCCGCTGCCTTTGGCATAAGCCGCGCCGAGATTGCAAAGATTAAACCGATAGCAGAGATGACGTGGCTGGTTGAAGAACGCACAGGAGCAAAACCCGGCAGTTCAGGAGGCATCTTCAAACTCAATCCCAGAGTGGACGATATCCCTGCTGAATACGGCTACAGGTTTGACAACATAACCCTGCTGATAACAGGAAAATCAAAAGAAGCGGCATCTGGCTGTTATTGCCCTGAAAATGTATTTTTAAAAAGGCTTCTCAAACATCTTATCGCTGAAAGGGATGAGGTTGTGATAGTGGATATGGAGGCAGGCATTGAACACCTTACAAGAGGAACCGCCGAACATGTGGATGCTTTTATAGTCGTTGTCGAGCCAGGTCAGAGGAGCATCCAGACAGCAACCACTGTGAAGGAGATGGCAAAAGGGCTTGGAGTAAAAGAGGTTATGGTAGTCGCCAACAAGGTAAGAACAGCAGAAGACCTCGATTTCATAAAAACCAGTTTGCTCGACATGAAACTGACAGGTGTTATAAGCTTTAACAATTCAATAATGGAAGCTGACATAAAAGGCGTCTCTCCTTATAAAAACTCTCCTGAAACAGCAGGTGAAATAAAAAAAATTAAAGACACTCTTGAAGGCGTCCTAAATGAGAAAAAACAGCGATAAAAAAACATTAAGACAGGAAACCCTTCTTAGAAGATGCGCCATTCCAGAAAATATCAAAAAAGAAAAAGATGACGCAATAAGACAGCGCATAATCAGGCTCCCTGAATTCACAGATGCAAAAACTATACTTTTTTATGCCTCTTTCAGAAGTGAAGCAGATACAACGGAAATGATTAAAACTTCGCTCAATCAGGGGAAACGGGTTGTGCTGCCAAAGGTTGATAAAGAAAATAAGAAATTAAAGCTCTATGAAATAAAAAATATGAATGAACTTGTTCAGGGTTATATGGGTATTTTAGAACCATCCGTATCAGAGGAAAGATTAACAAGGCTTGATGATCTTGACCTCATCATCATTCCGGGCGCAGCCTTTGATGTTTCAGGCAGCAGGCTCGGCTACGGCGCAGGATTTTATGACAGGCTCCTTGCAGGGATAAAAAATAAAATCTCTATAATCGCTCCTACATATGAAGAGCAGCTTGTTGAGAAAATACCTTCAGAACCGCACGATGTAAAAGTCACCAAGATTGTTACAGACATGAGAGTTATTGAGTGTAAAGGGGAATGAGGTCTTTTTGCTTTTGTCATTCCGCACTTGATGCGGAATCCAGTATTTTGTATGTCTCTGGATTCCCGCTTTCGCGGGAATGACGAAAATAGGATATTTAATTAATATAGCCCTTAATAGGTCGACTAATATCGCTCAAAGGTTATTCGGCAACAGTGAAGAAGCTTTACTTTAAAAACTTAGGAATCCGCACATTTCTCAATATATCTTTATAAGTTTCCCTTTCCCTTATTAAAAAATGCTCCTTACCTTTAACCATTACTTCTGCAGGTCTTGGCCTGCTGTTATAATTTGAACTCATCGAAAAACCGTATGCTCCGGCTCCCATTACAGCAAGATATTCCCCCTGCTTTACTGCCGGCATTTCCCTTTCTTTGACAATAAAATCTCCTGACTCGCATATCGGACCCACAACATCGGCAAATATTCCGCTTCTCCTCCTTCTTCCCACAGGCAGAATTCGGTGATAGGCGCCATAAAGCGAAGGCCTGAGCAGGTCATTCATCCCTGCATCCACTATCACAAAATCCTTTTCAAAGCCCTGCTTAAGATAGAGGGTCTTTGTAACAAGTATTCCTGCATTGCCGACTATAGACCTGCCCGGCTCCATTATCAATGTCATCTTTCTTCCCTTAAGCAAAGGCAGAAGGTTCCTTGCAAGGTCTGAAGGCACAGGCGGTTCTTCATCCTTATACGAAATGCCAAGCCCGCCTCCAATATCAAGGCATTTGATATTCACTCCCTGAGCGCTGAGTTCGTCGACAAGAACCAGAATCCTTTTGAGCGCATCAACAAACGGAGACACCTTTGTAATCTGAGAACCTATGTGCTTGTGAATGCCGATAACGGAAATATTTTTAAGCCTGTTTGCAGTTCTGTAATGTTCAACTGCATTGTCAATCGGTATGCCGAATTTATGTTTTCTGAGCCCTGTGGAAATATAAGGATGAGTTTCAGGGTCAATATCAGGATTAATCCTCAATCCAACAGGCGCCTTTGTCTTCATCCCGCCTGCAATGCTGTTTATTGCCTTAAGCTCATCTTCAGACTCTACATTAAACATAAGTATTTTTGATTTTAGCGCAAACCTTATCTCTTCATCTGTTTTCCCGACTCCTGCATATACAATCTTTTTCGGAGGTATGCCTGCATTTAAAGCTGCGTATAACTCCCCGCCTGAAACAATATCAGCGCCTCCGCCGTTTTTTGCAAAGAGCCTCAAAATAGACGGATTTGAATTTGACTTAAGCGCAAAACAGATTATATGCGGATAGCCGTTAAATGCGTTTTCATAAGCCTTGAAATGCCTGAGAAGCGTTTTATAGCTGTAGATATAAAGAGGCGTTCCATATCTCTCCGCAAGCCTCTTTACAGGCACGTCTTCTGCAAACAGTTCGCTCCTCTTATATTTAAAAAAATGCATGATTTTAGTCCTGATTTTCTTTTATATTTTTTAACACAATCCTTCAGACAAAGTCAAAAACGGATAATTGCTGGCTTGAAGCAACAATAGAACTTTCTGTGAAATAACAGATGTAACAAAGAACAGGATTGGATATTCGTTAAGGATGTGGATACCAAATCTAAATTCTTCACCTCAGCATAATTACATCGCCTGCGCTTATCTTCTTCAGCCCGCCTGACGGCAGCCTCAATATAAGCATCCCCTCGTCATCTATATCTTCTGCGATTCCCGAGAACGTATCTTTTCCGGAAACAACCTTAACCTTCCTTCCAAGAGTTGATGAAAGTTTTTTCCATTCGTTAATTAATTGAATTCTGCCGCCTTTAATCAAAACCTTAAACCATCTTTCTAATTCATTCAGTATCGCGGCGATAATTAATGTCCTTGATATTTCCGGGGAATCACCTTTGATGCCCTTCCCTTTTCTCAGTTCTTCTATTACCGATGCTGCAACAGCGCGGACATCAGACGGAAACGCATCAAGGCTTGCATTAACATTTATGCCGATACCGATAACAGCAAAAACAATCCTGT
This sequence comes from Nitrospiraceae bacterium, assembly GCA_003535475.1. Lineage (GTDB taxonomy): Bacteria > Nitrospirota > Thermodesulfovibrionia > Thermodesulfovibrionales > UBA1546 > UBA1546. Next base: position 8,396 of record DOHC01000079.1, on the reverse strand, counting down.
CGTGATCGGATTTCATCTCTGTGAGTATGCCGCCTAATTTTCTTTCGGATACCATCAGGTCATTGGGCCATTTTATATTCACTTCAAGACCTGTCGGAAAGGACTCGTTCCGAGTTGAATTCCTTACAGCTCTGGCGCATGATACTGCGCTCATTATTGTAAGAAGGGTCGCATCCTTAGGTTCGATCTCAGGCCTGACAATTACGCTCATATAAATATTGCCCTTTGGAGGCGAGAACCAAGTCCTTCCGAGCCTTCCCCTGCCTTTTAACTGCCTGTCAGCGATTACAACTGTCCCGTGAGGAACTCCTTTTTCTGCAAGCTCCATTGCAAGTGTATTGGTAGAATCAAGGCTTTCATGAAAAATTATTTCTTTCCCGAAGTCACCTTCGACGAGAATTTTCAGTTCTTCAACTGAAAATTCAGGAGTTTTTATAAGTCTGTAGCCCTTTGCCGTGGAACCCTCAATCACATAGCCCTTGTCTCTTAATGCCTTTATCTTTTTCCAGACTGCCGCTCTCGTAATGCCAAGAGTCCTGCTCATATCTTCTCCTGAAAGAAAATCATTCTTTTCCTTAAACATCCTGATTATCCTGTCAAACATCTAAATTCTCTCCTTATCCTTCTCAGGCCATCCACATTCATCATAAAGAACACATGCACCGCACCTTGGCTTTCTTGCAGTGCAGGTTTCTCTTCCGTGAAGTATCATGGCGAGATTAAATGCCGTCCATCTGTTATCCGGTATCTGCCGCATAAGTTCTTCTTCCACTTTATCAGGATTCTCGGAATGTGCAATGCCAAGCCTGTTGGAAACTCTTAATACATGGGTATCAACAGCAATCGCCTGCTTCCCAAAAGCGCTTCCCATAATAACATTGGCCGTTTTCCTTCCGACTCCCGGAAGGGTTGTAAGCTCTTCCATGGTTGACGGCACTCTGCCATTAAATTCCTTTATAAGTTTCTGGCAGCAGCCTATGATCATCTTAGCCTTGTTTTTATAAAATCCCGTTGACCTTATCTCATTCTCAAAAGCATTCGAGTCAGCGCCGGCGTAATTTTTCACGTTTTTGTATTTTTTGAAAAGCTTCTTCGTAGCTTCGTTCACCCTTACGTCAGTGCATTGCGCCGAGAGAATGGTCGCAACGAGCAGTTCAAGTGGATTTGAAAAATTGAGAGCTGTCCTCGGGTTGGGATATTTCTTCAGCAAAATGGCTGTTATCTTTTTAGCGTCAGGCATTTATTATTTACAAAAAGCAGTCAGTAGCCGGCAGTTGGCAGTTAAGGGATTTTTATCTTTCCCTTTGCTGCTTACTACTAACTACTTGCTGCTATTCTTCTTGTAATATCACCGCTTCGATCTTCCCCTTGAGCCCGTCTGCAAACTTCTTGGCATCATTCTTATCTCCGACTATTGAACCGTAATGCATCGGGATTGCAATCTTGGGCTTTATATCTAAAGCTGCCTTTACAGCCTCATCAGCAGTCATTACATAGGTTCCTGAAACCGGAAGCAAGGCAATGTCTATATTTTTGAACCCCTTCATCTCGGGAATATGGTCAGTGTCTCCTGCTATATATATCCGCTGCCCCTTTACCTTAAATATATACCCGACCCAACCTCTATTTTTCTGATGGAACTGCTTGTTCGTGTTATAAGACGGCACTGCCTCAATCTCAATGCCCTCAACATTAATCTTATCGCCGGGCTTAACAATCTTTATTTTCCCTGAGAGCTTCTTTGCGCAGTCTGCGGTTGCAACAATCACAGTATCGGCATTCTGAATCTTCTTTACATCCTCAGGCGAGCAATGGTCGTAATGCTCGTGAGTTATAAGGATGATATCTGCATTATCCTTCTTTTTGATCTTGAAAGGATCGGTATAGATTACCTTCTCTCCTGTAATCTTAAATGTATCGTGCCCGAGCCAGTGAATATCTTTCAGCATACCCTCCACCTCCTTAATTTCTGCATTTACAGCAAAAGGGATTAAGAACAAAAAACTTAAAAAGATAAAAACTGCCTTCCTCACGTCTCCTCCTCTCTACGAGCCATCGGCATGTATCCTCCTCATATTTATAAAATAGGATTAAACCGACCTCCTATGAGAATTATATCACAATTCAGCGCTGCGGGAGGCAGGAATGTCTCCCTGTATTTTATGTGGCATCAATATGCTGATTTCTGTTAATTTATTAATCATGAAACACATTCAAATCACAAGCTCCTCAAATCCCAAAATCAAAGAAGGGTTGGACATTAAAAACAAGCGGAGCAAATACAAACACGCCGCATTTATTATTGAAGGCCCGCATCTTGTAGAGACAGCGCTGGCATCAGGCAATAAAATAAACACTGTCTTCTTCACAGATTCATTCAGGACAAAAAAAGACAGGCAGAAGATATTAAGAGAGATTGCAAAAAAGACAGATGAGATATTTGAGGTCACAGAACAGATAATGAACAAGCTCGCTGACACAGAGACCCCTCAGGGGATTATCGCAATAGCATCTTATGACATAGAACCCCTTGAAGAAATTAAATTCAAATCAGCTCCATTAATCGTGGCAGTTGACAGAGTTCAGGAACCCGGCAACTTAGGGACAATAATAAGGATTTCTGATGCCGCAGGCGCAGATGCAGTGATAATCCTCAAAGGCACATGCGATGCCTTTATGCAGAAAACAATAAGGGCAACTGCAGGAAGCATATTCAATGTCCCGATAATTTATGCCGGCACAGATAAATTTATTGAATGGCTGAAATCAAACGGCATAATGCTCATTGCAACAGCGCTGGATTCAGACAAATCAATCTTTGACGCAGGGCTGAAAAAACCAATTGCCTTTGTGTTCGGCAACGAGGCTCACGGCGTGAGTAATGAAATTAAGAAAAAAGCTGATTTGATTTTGAAGATTCCAATTCTTGGAAAAGCCGAAAGCCTTAATGTCTCAGCCTCAGCAGCGGTATGCCTTTATGAGGCGGTAAGACAGCGTCTTTAACTATTTAGGAATCCTCATCTGTGAAATCTGAATCCTTGTGGCTGCCCTCTCAAGCGATGCCTCAGCGCGGTGAAAATCGCATTCCTCGCATTTTCTAATGCGCTCTTCAGCCCTCTTCATCGCCTCCTTTGCCCTCTCAACATCTATCTCCTCAGATTTTTCTGCGCTGTCAGCAAGAATCAGAACTTTGTCAGCCGCTATCTCTGCATATCCCCAGTTAACAAAAAAATACTTGGATTCTTTGGCTGTTTTTGCTATGAGCATACCTATCTTGAGTGTTGTAACATAAGGCGCATGCCCCGGAAGCACGCAGAATTCTCCCTCACTTCCGTGAGCAGTAACCTCATCTACCTCTTCGCTGTATATCAGACCGTGAGGGGTGACTATCTCTAATCTTAATTTGTTTTCCAAGCTATTAACTCCCTCCAAGCTTCTTTGCGTTTTCCTCAACCTCTTCAATAGGCCCTGTCATATAAAACGCCTGTTCAGGGATATCATCATATTTACCATCAACTATCTCCTTAAAGCTTCTTATTGTATCAGCAACCTTGACATACTTACCCGGCCTTCCTGTAAATACCTCTGCAACATGGAATGGCTGACTGAGGAACCTCTGTATCTTCCTTGCCCTTGAAACTGTAATCTTGTCGTCTTCCGAAAGCTCTTCCATGCCAAGGATTGCTATGATGTCCTGAAGCTCTTTGTACCTCTGGAGTATCTTCTGAACACTCCTTGCGACTGAATAATGCTCTTCTCCGATAACCTTTGGATCAAGAATTCTTGATGTGGAATCCAGAGGGTCAACTGCAGGATAAATCCCAAGCTCTGATATCTGCCTTGAGAGAACGATTGTACCGTCAAGGTGTGTGAATGCTGTAGCAACAGCAGGGTCTGTAAGGTCATCAGCAGGAACATAGATAGCCTGCATTGAAGTGATTGCGCCTTTTTTTGTTGTTGTAATCCTCTCCTGTAAAATTCCCATGTCAGTTCCGAGTGTCGGCTGGTATCCGACAGCAGAAGGCATTCTTCCGAGAAGCGCTGAAAGTTCTGCGCCTGCAAGTGTGTATCTGAATATATTGTCTATGAATATTAGAACATCCTGTCCCTCATCCCTGAAGTACTCAGCGCATGTAAGGGCTGTAAGCGCAACCCTTGCCCTTGCTCCGGGAGGCTCGTTCATCT
>DOHC01000079.1:0-4166 GCA_003535475.1 Nitrospiraceae bacterium | reverse complement strand
CGATGTTGTTGATGAGTTCCTGAATGAGAACCGTCTTGCCGACGCCTGCGCCGCCGAACATCCCCATCTTACCGCCTCTGACGAATGGGACAAGAAGATCAAAAACCTTAACACCTGTCTCAAAGACCTGTGTGGTCGGTTCCTGCTCACTGAAATCAGGCGCTGGCCTGTGAATCGGCAATCTATGTTCTGCTTTTATAGGGCCGAGATTATCAACACCTTCGCCTATGACATTAAGTATTCTTCCCAGCACTGCCTTCCCAACAGGAACAGTTATAGGCTGGCCTGTGTCAACTACTGGCGTTCCTCTTACAAGTCCGTCTGTTGCAGACATGGCAACTGTTCTGGCCTTGTTGTCGCCAAGATGTGATGCTACTTCCAAAGTTATCTTAATATCAGGAATACCTTTTGATGGATCCCCTTTCTGATTAATGGTAATAGCATTCAATATTTCAGGCATCTTGCCTTCGAATTCAACATCAACAACTGCGCCTATAACCTGTGAGACTTTTCCAATATTGCTCATCCTATACCCCCGTATTAAAATTCAAAGTTCAAAATTAAAAAGTTAAAATTAAGGAGTTTGTTTTTCCATAATTTTGCATTTTGCTTTTTAAATTTTGCATTATCCTTTCAGCGCCTCAACGCCGCCGACTATATCCATAAGTTCCTTGGTAATTGAGGCCTGTCTTGCCTTATTAAACTGCAGTGTCAGGCTGTTTATCATATCATTAGCGGCCTTTGTCGCATTCTCCATAGCAGACATCCTTGCAGCCTCTTCCGATGCCTGTGATTCAAGCAATGCCCTGAATATCTGTATCTCAACATTCTTAGGAAGCAGATTATTGAATATATCTTCCTTTGAAGGTTCATATATGAAATTAAAAACCGGCAGCGTTTCCGCAGTTGCCTCTATTGACGCCAAGGGAAGAAGCCTTGTGACAACAACCTTTTGTGCGGCAACTGACTTAAACTCATTGTATGCAAGAATGATTTCATCGGTGGCCTCATTTGTATAGTGCTCGATAATATCCGCTGCTATTTCCTGGGCATTTGCATATGAAATTCTTCCTGAAATGCCTGTCCAGCTTTTTTTCAGAGGGACATTCCTCCTCTTGAAATAGTCAACTGCCTTTCTTCCAATAGCGCTTACATTAACTTCAAATTCCTCTTTCTTCAGATGCGATATGTGTTTTGAAGCAGCCCTCAGTATATTAGAATTAAAGGCGCCACAGAGCCCCCTGTCGCTTGTAAGAACAATGATATCCACATTTTTCCGGGGCCTTACCGCAAGGAGCGGATGTATCTCGCTCTCCGCACCGCCTGCAAGGCTTGAAAGCACAGCGCCCATCCTGTCAGCATACGGCCTCAGCTCAAACATCCTCTGCTGTGCCTTCCTGAATTTGGAAGCAGCAACCATCTTCATAGCCTTCGTTATCTTGCTAGTGCTATGAACAGCCTTTATCCTGCGTTTTATATCTCTAAGTGTAGGCATTTATGCCTGAAATCCTTTCTTGAAATCTCCGACAGCTGATATTAGTTTTGCCTTGAGGACATCATCAATCGCCTTCTTTTCTCCAAGCTCCTTCTTGATATCCGCCTTGCGATCATTTATATAGCGCAGGAACTCCTGCTCGAACTTATTGACTGATTTCACAGGAATATCATCAATGAATCCCTGTGTCGCAGCAAAAAGAACCATTACCTGATCCACCATTGTCATAGGCACAAACTGGTCCTGCTTAAGGAGTTCAACCATCCTTTTGCCTCTTTCTATCTGCGCCAGAGTTGCCTTGTCAAGGTCGCTTCCGAACTGCGCAAATGCAGCAAGCTCTCTGAACTGCGCAAGGTCCAGCCTGAGTGTTCCTGCAACCTGTTTCATCGCCTTTGTCTGCGCAGCGCCGCCAACACGACTGACTGAGAGGCCTACGTTAACAGCTGGCCTTATGCCTGCATAGAAAAGCTCAGGCTCAAGATATATCTGTCCGTCTGTAATAGAGATAACATTTGTTGGAATATAACCTGAGACATCGCCTGCCTGTGTTTCTATTATAGGAAGCGCCGTAAGTGAACCGCTTCCGAGTTCTTTGGAAAGTTTAGCAGCCCTTTCAAGAAGCCTTGAATGCAGATAGAAAACATCTCCCGGAAAAGCCTCACGTCCGGGCGGGCGCCTGAGAATCAGCGACAACTGCCTGTATGCTGTGGCCTGCTTGCTGAGGTCATCGTATATTATCAAAGCATGTTTGCCGTTATCCCTGAAATACTCGCCTATTGAGCATCCTGTGTAAGGAGCAATATACTGTAATGGCGCGGGCTCGCTTGCTGTTGCGGAAACTATGATTGTGTGCTCCATCGCGCCGTTTTCTTCCAGAGTCTTCATAACACGCGCTACATTAGAGCGCTTCTGGCCGACTGCAACATATATGCATGTAACATCTCCGCCCTTCTGATTTATGATTGCATCTATTGCTATTGCTGTTTTTCCTGTCTGGCGGTCGCCGATGATAAGCTCTCTCTGGCCTCTTCCAACAGGTATCATGGAATCTATTGCCTTAAGTCCTGTCTGTATAGGTTCGGATACAGGCTGCCTGTCGACAATACCCGGAGCAACAACATCAACTATTCTGAAATCTTTTGTGTTAATAGGGCCCTTTCCGTCAATCGGCTGGCCGATAGCGTTGACAACCCTTCCTCTCATTGCTTCACCAACAGGCACGGACATAATCCTGCCTGTGCGTTTAACAATATCGCCTTCATGAATAAGCGAGTCCTCTCCGAAGAGAACCGCGCCTACTGTATCTTCCTCAAGATTGAGCGCCATTCCCATAATATTACCCGGGAATTCGAGAAGCTCCGAAGCCATGCATTTGTCAAGCCCGTAAATCCTCGCTATACCGTCGCCTACTGACACGACAGTGCCAATCTCGCTGACATCAACCTTCTTTTCAAAGTCTGTTATCTGTTTTCTTAGAAGTTCACTTATCTCGTCAACCTTAAATTCCATCTAATCACCCCTTTATAAGCTCATCTTTTAAAAGCCTCAACTGGCCTTTTATACTTGTGTCATACATTGTACTTCCTACCTTTACAAGGATTCCTCCAAGCAAAGCAGGCTCCATAACAAATTCTATATCCACATCCCTCTCTGTCAATTTCTTCAATGAGTGCTTAAGCCTCTCCTCATAATCTTTACTTATCTCTATGGAAGTTAAAACAGTGGCCTTTGCGCGCCTCTTCTTTTCAAGATAAAAAGCAGTGGCTATTTTAATTATTTCTGAAAGGGCTCCTGTCATCCTCATCTCTGAAAGATGCAAAATGAACCTGACGACCTTTTCAGAAAGCCCTGCGCTCTCTGCTATCTGTTTCAATGTCTTTTCCCTGTCAGACTGAGGAAATGCGGGGTTTAACAGGAAGCTCTTGAAATCTCTGCTTTTCAGCATAAGATTTTCTATCACCGTAAGCTCAGTTAGCGCCTGCGGCACACCATCGATGCCCACAACATTTATAAGAGTCTTTGCGTATTTTTTAGCTTCTTTTGCCGGTTTCAATTTTTGCCTTCTATCTTTGCTAAAGATTCTTCAAGCAGCTTAAGCTGCTCTTCTTTAGTAAGTTTTTCTTTAAGTTTTTTCTCTGCAAGTTCTATTGCAATAGCTGCTGCCTCTTCCATTATTGTTTCCTTAGCCCTTTTAACCTCATACTCTATGTTAGTCCTTGCCTGCTCAATTATCTTTTCTTTCATCCTGCTGCCTTCTTCAATAAGCCGCGCCTTTTCTTTTTCGCCAGACTCTTTTGCCGATGAAACAATCTCCCCTATCTCTCTGTCCCTCGCCTTAAGCCTTTCTTCAACTTCTGCGAGGGCTTTCTGCGCCAGTTCCTTTGCCTGTTGTGCCTCTTTGAGAGTTTTTTCTATAAGCTCAGTCCTCTGTTTCAGAAAAGACTGTAACGGTTTTTTGCCAAATTTATATAAAACAAAGAAAAGAATCCCAAAATTTATAATCTTCCATAAATAGTCTTTTAATATTGCAGAAGCGCCTTCTTCACCTCCGCTGCTTGCATGAACAACCGCAGCAGATCCAAGATACAGGATACAGGATGCTAAAATGAGTAAAGGGTGACGAGTGACGAGTGACGAGTTATCAGTTTTTGAACCTTGAACTTTGAACTTT
>DOHC01000075.1 GCA_003535475.1 Nitrospiraceae bacterium | reverse complement strand
TTTATGTTTGAAATGGAAGAAGTGAGAGGACAGGGAGCAAATATCAAGGTTATAGGAGTAGGAGGCGCGGGCGGCAATGCCGTGAATAACATGATCGCCTCTAATCTTCACGGAGTTGAATTCATAGCAGTTAACACCGACAGTCAGATCCTTGAGACTTCGCTTGCTCCTGCAAAGGTGCAGATAGGCATGGAGCTTACAAAGGGCCTCGGAGCAGGCTCAAACCCTGATATAGGACGTGAGGCAGCTCTTGAAGACAGGGAGGCAATTGCAGAATCTCTCAGAGGAGCTGACATGGTATTTATAACAGCAGGGATGGGCGGAGGAACAGGCACAGGCGCTTCATCTGTTGTTGCAACCATTGCAAAGGAATTAGGCGCCCTGACAGTTGCTATTGTTACAAAACCGTTTTTCTATGAAGGAAGGAAAAGGGCTATCAATGCTGATATAGGCATGAAAGAGCTTCAGAATAATGTTGACGCCATCATCGTTATTCCAAATGACAGGATAAGTCTTGTCGTTGAAAAAGGCACGCCGATGCTAAAGTCATTTGCTGTGGCGAATGATGTCCTCAGGCAGGCTGTTCAGGGAATATCGGATCTGATATTAATTCCTGGACTTATAAACCTTGATTTTGCCGATGTGAAGGCTGTAATGGTAGACGCAGGAAGGGCTGTAATGGGGATAGGTCTTGGAAGAGGAGATGGAGGAGCGCTTGAAGCAGCAAGAAAGGCTATCTCAAACCCTCTCCTTGAAGATTCTTCAACTGAAGGAGCGAAGGGAATTATCCTGAGTATCACAGGTCGACTTAATCTGTCGCAGAGTTCTGTTCAGGACGCCGCCGGATTTATCTATGACCTTGCAGATAATGAGGCAAATATAATATTTGGAGCAGTGATTAATCCTGACATTGAAGATGAGGTCAGGGTAACTGTGATTGCAACAGGTTTTCAGGAAAAGAAGGAAAAGGTAGATCTCCCTCAGGTTAAGAAGTGGAATCCTGTAAAAGAACTCTCAAATTTTAAGGGCGCAGACAGGGTTCTTGCAAAGAGCCTTAAGTCTGATTATTCGGCATTGCCTCTGCCTGCACGATGTGAGCAGGACATACCGGCGCTTATGCCTTATGAGGATCCGCTTGATGTACCTGCATTTATGAGAAAAGCAGTTCAAAAAGTAATATAGTTGTTTCCCCCCAAGGGGCTTCCGTCCCCCCGGAAGCCCCTCTCCCCCTCCTTGAGGTATGTGTGCTGCACGATGTGAATTTTACCTTGACACGTTAAATATGCAGCTATAAACTTGAATCGTAATCTGTATTTACTATTATATGAAAAGAAAACAATCTACAGCGGAGGGAACAAAATGTTTAAAAAAATGTGTTTTTTAACTGCCTTGATTTTTATCTTTTTAACTGGCGTGACTTACGGCGCGGTTGTAACAGAGAATGAGCCAAACAATGCCCCTGAGAAAGCCAATCCTTTCACAGTCGGCGATGCTGTAAGAGGACTGATAAACTACGGCGACGGAAGCGATTATTTTACGACCGTGCTTCCCCAATCCGGCATAGCAACGGTCAATATTTCAGGCTATCCTTCCGACTGCAGTGTTATGGTAAGCATATCCGGTTTTCATCCCAAGTATCCTACAGCGTCTGCAGGGTTTGTAAGGAGCGACAGCGGCAGGTCTTTGAACTTCTCTTTTTCTGCGATGGGTCAAAAGACAGGTTATGTTACGGTGAGCCTGGCTTCCGTCGCGAGCGGCGTCTGCTCGGGCAGCGAGTGGTGCGCTGTACGGTGCAGCGCCAACGGGCCGTATTATCTTACACCGTTTACTGACAGGCCAATGAAAAAGGTCCCTTCAACGCATGACGGCAAGCCGGTTCTACCTCCGATTCAATATCAATTCAGCGTTGCATTGCAGGCATTGCCGGACCAATATGAGCCGAATTATGAAGAAGGGATGACAAATGAACAGATGCTTCAAAAGGGAATGATAAAAACAATATCTATAGGTCAGGAAATTACCGCATATCTGTTCAATGAATATCCGATGCTTATGGCGGGGGACGAAGGGCTCAGAACAGTCTCCCGGCGGAGAAAATGATACTGATATTTATCATATATACTTAAACCAGCCCGATACCGTAAAAGTAATGTTGAAGAATTTCCCGCAGAATGCCAACAGCAGGATAAGAGTAACAGCTCGTTCGGGCTATGACTGGGAAGAGTCGCCAACAGGCGCAACATATTTTGAGAAAAAAGTAAAAGACCCCGGCAATGCATTCATTGAAATAAGCAGGGGACGTGAAAACCGCCCGCTTATCTATTCAACAACTCCGTATAAAATGCTTGTAACAACAGGCGCAGCTACGGTTGTTACTCCGCAGCCTTATCAACCGCCTGTTACTATACAGATGGATAAACCACATATATTTTACAACCCAACATACAAAGGTTATAGGCTTGATATCTGCCTTACATGGGGAAGCAACTGTCAAGAGCCTGCTGCCACGAGATTCTGTCAGGAAATGGGTTATACAAAAGCAAAATCGTGGGATATAGCGCATGATATAGGGCATATTACTCCGACCTATGTTATCGCAGACGGGAAGATATGCAATCAGAGTTTTTGCGACGGATTTAAATTTATAGAATGCGAAGGCGCTGCAACACCTCATA
>DOHC01000067.1:3230-3643 GCA_003535475.1 Nitrospiraceae bacterium | reverse complement strand
AATCTGGTTTTCGCTCTCTATCTTTACTCCTTCTTTTGCTTCTACTGCCTGATGCAGTCCGTCGCTCCAGCGCCTTCCCGGCATTAATCTGCCTGTGAACTCGTCAACTATAAATACCTCTCCGTCTTTGAGGATATAATCAACATCTTTTTTGAAAAGGGTATGGGCCTTGAGTCCCTGAAGCACATGGTGGACAAATTCTATATTTGAAGGGTCATAAAGATTGCCTGTGCCGAGGAGCTTTTCAACTTTTATACTTCCTTCCTCTGTAAGTATTACGGTTTTTGCCTTTTCGTCAATCGTATAGTCAGTATCTCTCTGGAGTTTCGGGATAATCCTGTCTATCTTGTAATATTTGTCAGTTGATTCTTCAGACGGCCCGGAAATTATGAGAGGGGTTCTTGCCTCGTCAA
>DOHC01000067.1:0-3213 GCA_003535475.1 Nitrospiraceae bacterium | reverse complement strand
AATATCGTATTTCATGTTGTCCCTGAGGTAGTCAAAGCCGAACTCGTTATTCGTGCCGTATGAAATGTCGGAGTTATAAGCGGTTTGTCTCTGTTCATCCGTAAGTCCATGGACAATAACACCCACGCTCATGCCGAGAAAATTGTAAATAGACCCCATCCACCTGGCATCCCTTCTTGCGAGGTAGTCGTTGACCGTAACGATATGCACACCCCTTCCTTCAAGGGCATTCAGATAAACAGGAAGAGGAGCAACAAGCGTTTTTCCTTCACCTGTCTTCATCTCTGCAATTTTCCCTTCGTGAAGTACTATGCCGCCGAGGATCTGGACATCAAAATGCCTCATCTTAAGCGTCCTTTTTGAGACTTCCCTTACAACAGCAAATGCCTCCGGCAGTATATCATCAAGCGTTTCGCCAAGTTCAAGCCGTTTTTTGAATTCAGGGGTTTTATCCTTTAGCCGGCTGTCGCTGAGGCTGCTTATTTTCGGTTCAAGTGAGTTTATACGCTCAACAAGCGGCAGGAGACGTTTAATTTCTCTCTCGTTTTTTGTGCCAAATAGTTTTTTAAGTAATCCGCTGACCATAGTTTATAGTAAAATTAAATGCTGTCGGATTTCAAGGAAGCCGTTCCCATCTCTTGAATAAACAATTGCATATCCTTTATGATTAAAGATAATAACGGAGGAGATTTATGGCATCAAAGGAACAGATTGAAGTTGTTCTTGAAAAAGTAAGAGCAGGTCTGAGGTCTGAGGGCGGAGATATAGAGTTTGTGGATATAAAAGATAATGTCATGTATGTAAAACTGAAGGGCGCATGCGGAACCTGTCCGATGTCCACGCTTACATTGAAGAACTGGGTGGAGGCAACTATCAAGCGCGAAATCCCTGCGATTACCGCTGTTCAGGCAGTATGAGAGAGGATGCAGGATACAGGATGCAGGATATACATGCATCATGCATCCTGCATCATACATCTTGTATCCTTTTATTTTTCCTCATAATATTATCACCTGTCATAAGCAGTTCTGAAGATAGAATTGAGGTTCTCGATCTTAAGCATTGGACGTCTAAGGGATATACCAGGGTTGTTGTTGACCTTTCCGCTCCTGTTGAGTTCTCCAAAAATCGCATTGCAAATCCTGACAGGCTTTATTTTGATCTAAAAAACAGCAGAATTTCAAAAGAGATAAAAACCACTCTTCCTGTCGGAGACGGGATATTAAAGACAGTCAGGGCAGGGCAGTTCAATCAGGATACTGTGAGGGTGGTGCTGGATTTGGAGGAGATAAAGGAGTTTAAGGTATTTGTTCTTGAGGACACTGCAAAGCTTGTCATTGACGTGTATGGCCATGAAAAGGCTGCTAACACTCACGATCTGGCGTATGCTGTAAAGACCATTGTGCTTGACCCCGGACATGGCGGGCACGACCCCGGCGCAGTCGGGCCTAACGGCCTTTATGAAAAGGACATTGTTTTAGATGTTGCCTTGAAAGTAAGAACGATTCTTTCAAAAAATAAGAAATTCAAGATATTGCTGACAAGGGATAAGGATGTGTTTATCCCTCTGGTAGAGAGGACTGCCTTTGCAAACAGCAAGAACGCTGATCTGTTTATATCTATACATGTTAATGCAAGCCCCAAGAAGACAGCGAGGGGCATCGAGACATATCTTCTTAACTGGACAAACGATGAGGAATCCATAAGGGTTGCGGCGAGGGAGAATGCAATATCTCTGAAGAAGATGAAAGAACAGATGAAAAAGTACAAGAGCGACGTTGATATGATGCTGAGTGATTTAAGAAGGGACCTTAAGAGGGATGAATCAATAAAACTTGCCAATTATGTTCAGGGCTCGATAGTGTCAACCCTTGGCGAAAACTATAACGACATAAAAAACCTTGGCGTTAAAAACGCGCTCTTTTATGTGCTTTTCGGTGCAAGAATGCCTTCTGTTCTGGCAGAGGTTTCATTTATAAGCAATCCTGCGGAGGAAAACCTGCTTTCAAAAGAGTCTTACAGAGAGTATATTGCACAGGCTATTGCTGATGGTATTGATACTTATGCATCTGGAGCGCCGCAGATGCAGAAAATGGCAGGGCGTCATATATCCGTCGGGGCGGAAAAATAACCTTGCCTTCCGAGTTAAAAATTATCCTGTATGTTGTTTTTATTGCCTCTCTCTTTTTAATCAAGGATCTCTCTGCATATACCCTTATACTGATTGCGCTTTCAATATTGCTGCTGAGAATCCCCATAGCGTCACTTAAAAGGGGATGGCTGCCCATAAGCCTTTTTCTTGCCTTTACTTTTATAAGCAATATCTTTTTCAGTCATGGGAAGATTCTATATGACCTTGGCCCGATTGTCATTACGGCAGAAGGGATGCATATTGCGGCGATAAGGACACTGCGGATATTCTTTATGGTTGCAGGCGCAAAGATACTTACAGCAACAACGCCGATGGATGTCCTTGTAGCAGGGCTTGGCAATATATTAAAACCTCTTGAAAAGGCAGGACTGCCTCTAAATGATTTTTTTGAAACTATGGGGCTTACGCTGAAGTGCTTCCCGAAGCTCAAAGATTATCTGGCGGAGAATTACAGAAATCATAAGAACAATACGGAATCAAAAGGGTTTTGGGGAAGGGTGAATATCGCATCGTCTTTCCTTCTGCCCACGTTCATACAGAGTATCCAGTCACCGGAGATGTTCTTTCAGGAGCGGGAAGAGAAACCTGATTTGAGAGCATGAATCGTGCCGCAAATTCGTACTTGATTTTATCATAATTAAGTTTTATCATAAACCATAAAATCGTTTAGTTAAGGAGCAGCCATGCCGGTAATAAAATCCATTTCAAGCCTGCGCAACCGTACGAGAGATATAGCTTCCCTATGCCATGAACAGGACGAACCAGTTTATCTCACTACAAACGGCGAGGGCGACCTTGTTGTTATGAGCATTGAGCATTATGAAAGGCTCAAGGCAAGAGTAGAACTTTTTGAAAAACTTGCTGTTGCTCAAGCCCATGCTGCCGCGGGAAGCAAGGGCTTTACCCATGCTCAAGTCATGAAGAAACTTCGTCAACGGGTGCATGGCGAATAAATACACAATTCGTTACCTTCCGATTGCAGTTGACGACCTTGTGTCAATTTTTGATTGGATTGCAAATGACAGCCCTGCTAATGCCGATGTGTTCATTAAGAAACTTGA
>DOHC01000305.1 GCA_003535475.1 Nitrospiraceae bacterium | reverse complement strand
ATGTGCATCATTGAAGACCCTTCTTTTAAGGGCGTTAACCACAAATGAACTCTCCTCGGTTCCCGGGATGAGTTCACCTGTATATAGTGTTAGATTTCCCCTTTCAGTCTTATATGTCTTTCCAACAGGCATTTCTCCTCTGTAAATGGCATTTGTTGGACATACCATCAAACACGCCTCGCATCCATTGCACTCGCCCATTAGTATGGGGGTCGAGCCCTTTGTTGGAAGAAACAGGGCATTTTTCCTGCATGCCTTCACACAATCACCGCAGGAGCTGCATTTTGACTCATCTATGAGGGGAATCATCATCAATACATCCTCAGGGTTTTCTAATGGCAAGCCTAACAAGATAGCTGCATTAGGAGCATCCACATCCGCATCTGCCAGTGCTATTCTGTAGCCCATATCTGCCAATGCCACAGCTAAATTTACTGCCACTGTCGTCTTTCCCACACCACCCTTTCCGCCTGTAACGCCGACTACAGGCGTCTTAAATTCCTTTCTATGGATGGCATTAAGGATTTGGGGATGTAATCTTTCCGCCACTACAACCTTCCTCCTCCAAAGCCCCTTCCCCGTCCAGCGCCCATTCCTCTGCCGCGTCCCATCCCACGACCTGGTCCACCTGAAGGGGCTGACGCCTCGCTGTATGCCCCTTGTTTGAAGCCTTCGACAGCATCCTTAACTGTTTCATTGCCCGTCAATCCCTCATAAATCTTAATTTTTGCAGCCCGTAAGGCAGTAAATGCATTCGGTCCGACAGCGCCTGTGAGCAACGCATCAGCGCCCTTGTTAGAAACGATCTGTGCTGCCGCAATCCCTGCACCACTTCCTGCTGCCTGCGCAGTATTAGGAACAACATCAAATTCCATTGTATCGGTATCGATTATCAGAAAATAGGATGCCCTCCCGAACCTCCCATCAACCCTTGAGTCTAAAGCCTTTCCTGTTGATGTAACACAAAGTTTCATTTCTCCTCCTTTGCAGCCCATAGTATTGTCAAATCTTAACCACAGAGAACACATAAAAGTGCCATTGTGTATGATAAGATAGGTGTCTCCCCTGTCCTACTACTTATTCACCTCTTAATCTCTTCATGCGTCCTCTGACTGATTCCAATTCCCTTTCAAGTTCACTTGCCTCATCTTCAAGTATCTCTAACTCACTTTCCTTTGTAATGCCTGCCTGATATGGGTCATAGCCAAGGAACCTGCCAAATCCACCACCAAACCTCTGCCAAAACCCATTCCCCTGCCATAGCCACGTCTGAAACCAAGACCCCTTCCGCAGGGTCCCATACCCCGACCTGTACGTGGGCCTAATCCCGAAGGACCTGTTCCGTCAAATCCCGGCATATCTTTCACCTCCTTTGAGCTATAAAATTTATAACTGATCAGCATAGCTCAGATGCTGAATAACTGCCTATGATATGAGTCTCTCATAAAGCGCCACCGATTCTTTCACAATACATATACTTTCTGGGAATTTACAGTTTCCTGACTTTCTCTGTCCAACGGGGTTATCAGGCTCCTGGATTGAACCAATCAGTTCATATAGTTTAGTAAATTGCCCATGAAATTTATCCGAGAGATTCCCCTTTTCTGAATAACAGGATTATTCAAATTCCATAAACTTCTTCTTTACTGTTTCAGTATTTTTTGCAAAGGAAAGGCATTTGCAGCATAGAGGGTCATTTTGCTGATTTAGCAAAAGACCCAACACAAAATTAAAACTCCTCAGTTGATTTAGCAGACTACCATTGCTCATATCTACTATTCTCCTTTATGTGTTTAATGTGAGCATTCGCCTTCATGTCCGCCGCAGGTATTCTGAGGCATAAACTCGGGAAGGGATCCGGCTGTAAATATATCAATATTCCCTTGCACTGTTGATGCCTGCGACTGATAGACCCTGATGCCCGATTGATTCAATTTGCTCAGAGCGCCCGCCCCGATGCCTACAACAACGAGTGCATCAACTGTGTGGCCATGCAGCGCCATGACCGGATTGCATGCACCATGGGCATGATGCTGGTCATCGTTTGTGATCGTTATCACATCATTAGTCTCTGTGTCAACGACAATAAACGCAGGAGCAGAGCCAAAATGTCCTAAGACATCGCTCTTCATACCTTCATTCCTTTGAACTGGAAAACATAGTTTCATCTTTTTTCTCCTTTTTGCATATGGTTTCTTCAAACACAATGGCCCTGCATTCAGCAAGAGCCGTTGCTGCCTTTTTCCGTGCACTGGAAAGAACTCTCTGGACAGTTCCTCTCGATATTCCCATTCGCTTGCCTGCCTCTTCCTGAGTAAAGCCCTCCATATCACAGAGTCTCAAAACCTCAAGCTCGTCTCGATACAATACAATCTTTTCAATCTCAGTCATGGGAATGCCTGTCGGTTTAAAGGCCTTTCCCTTAAATTTGCATTCACAAAACCTCGATTTCTTATATCTCGGCGACATTTTCCCTGCTACCCTTTTTGTGCATATGCACATTATAGAGTAGCAGTTATAATATGTCAAGTTGTAAATTCAGGTAAAATAATTGCGAAAGGTCTGTGTTCTATAGATAAGATTTTTTAAAAAAGCCGGAGGTGAGGCGCGTCGCCACCTCTCCCATCTCGTCGCCGCCCTTCTGTCTCTGCCTTGCAAGCACGTAAACGCATGCATATTCACGGACTTCATCGAGTAAGCGTTCAAGTGCTGTGTCCGATTTTGATGCATCCGAGATCGTTCTTATCATGCTGTGACTATTGAACCCCCATTACCTCAAACTGGTCCAGTGCGTCCAGGGCTTCAGCGCTGTAAATCATTGACGATCCTCTGCCCATGAGGATTGCAACGCCTATAGTCTCCATGACCTCCTGTCTCGTTGCGCCGGCACGAAGGGCGTCATGCACGTGGAACGAGATGCAGCCCTCGCATCCTGCGGAGATACTGATACCAAGGGCAATGAGCTCTTTCATCTTTGTGCTGAGAACGCCTTCGGCGAGAGCCTCTTTGTGCAGCTTGCTGAAACCGGAGACAGGGCCGGGCAGTTCTTTTGACATTCCGCCTATCAGGGACTTAATTCGTTCCAGTTGCTCAGGATATTTCTTCTCCATTTCCTATTACCTCCTTTTGTTATGCCTTCAATTCTTCCATCCGCTCCTTCAGTTCTTCCATTGTCCTGCCCAGCAGCTTTTCCTTCCTTATCATTTCCCTGACATTCTCCACCGGTGGAAAACTTATGGCGTCCCTCAGGCAGGTGTTTGCGCAGGTAACGCAGGCGACCATGCAGTTGTTCGGTCTGAGGACAACAGGCTTCTTCTTTTCGTAGTCAAAGCCGTAGACCTTTCTACCGCAACCTGTGACGCACATGCCGCACCCAACGCATTTTGATTCGTCAACAGTCGGATGCCATTTGATCTTTTCCCTCGGAATTCCGTGCCAAGGCTTAATGATAACTTCCATCTTATACCTCCTGTTTTAATGTTCAAAAAATATCTTCAGCCACCACATAAGCAGAAGGCTGAGGCCGATCAGTGCCGGCTGATTATAATTTGCCGCTGCTACGCATTGTGTTTCAGCGTGTTTATTTAGGCAGCGTAAAGCTGAAGGTGCTGCCTTTACCCTCCGCGCTTTCTACCCATATCCTCCCACCGTGGGCCTCTATGATCGATTTTGTAATAGCCAGTCCCAGTCCCGATCCTTTTGAATCTCCGCTTATGCGATAGAATGCGTCGAATATATAGGGCAGGTGATTTTCAGGGATGCCTATGCCGGTATCTGTTCTCGCTCACTAATTCGGTAACTTTTACAAGTTTATCAAAAGGCGTCATATAAT
>DOHC01000268.1 GCA_003535475.1 Nitrospiraceae bacterium | reverse complement strand
CCTGAAATTCTAAAAAAAATAAAGGACTTCTATCAATCCCACCTTGAAGATACCATTAGCAAGGTAAGAACGAAGATAAAAAAACAGGGCGCTAAAAATATTTAGCGCCCTGTTTTTGAGAAATAATATTATTTCTTCTTTTCTGCCGGCTTTGCTGGCTCAGTTTTCATAGGCTCTGCCTTTTTTTCTGGCTCTGCCTTCTTTTCCATCTTTGCTGCTGCTTTCTTTACTACTGACTTTGCAGTGTTTTTGCCGTCTGCTGTGGTGTATTTTGCTGTTACTTTGTCGCCAGCCTTTACATCTGCAAGTGTCTTGTCGTCAACGGCTATGACAACATCAGCTTTTTTACCTTTTACGGTAATTGTTTTTGCTGCTGCATCAACTGCTGCAACTTCACCGCTTACTGACATTACCTTTGTTGCTGCCTTTTTCTCTGCTGGTTCAGCCTTCTTCTCAGCAGGAGCAGGAGCAGCCTTCTTCTCCTCTGCTGCGATAGAGACTGAAGCAACTGCAAATACAAAGAGTACTGCAACGATAAGAGCTATTATCTTCTTCATAGATTCACCTCCCTTCAATTGAAATATACTAAAAATAGATAGAAGCAATAACTATGCCAAGCAAAAGTGCCTTACAACCGCAGGATTTTTAAAAAGGGAATATCCTCTATTAAGAAATGTCATCCTTTTTTGGGGAGGTATTGCTGTCGAGTTTTTCCCACCTGTACCAGAAGGTTTTATAACTCATCCCGAGCAGCCTCGCTGCCTTTGCGGCAACATTATTTGCCTTAGACATGGCTTTTTTCAGAAGTTCATTTTCAAGTTCCTCAAAATTTATCCCTTCATCCGGGATATCAATGCTCAGAATGCCGCACGGCTGGGATAACTTTAGTTCGCTCTTTATATCTTTGAGCGTTATTACGTTAGAGTCGCACATTAGAACAGCCTTTTCTATTACAGATTCAAGCTGTCTTATATTGCCGGGCCAGTGGTATTCTGCAAGGGCTTTCATTGCGCTGTTTTCCGAGTCTTTGATTCTCTTGCCGAATTCCTGATTGTATTTCCTGATAAAAAAATCTGTCAATACAGGCATATCTTCCTTTCTTTCACGCAAAGGCGGAAGCTCAATGGTCACTACTTTGAGCCTGTAGTATAGATCTTCCCTGAAGGCTCCTTTTTGCATTTCTTTTTCTATATCCTTATTTGTTGCGGCAATAATTCTGACGTCTACTTTTATGGCGTCCCTTCCGCCAAGACGCCTTACTTCTTTTTCCTGAAGAACGCGCAGTATTTTTGACTGGGTTATCTGCGGCAGGTCTCCGACCTCGTCAAGAAAAAGTGTGCCGCCTGTTGTTGCTTCAAAAAGTCCTGTCCGTCTTGATACAGCGCCTGTAAATGCTCCTGCCTCATAGCCGAACAATTCGCTCTCAAGCAGGGTTTCAGGTATTGCGGCGCAGTTGATTGCAGTGAATGGTTTTGTGCGCCGCGGGCTGTTGTAGTGAATTGCTTTTGCGGCAAGCTCCTTGCCTGTTCCGCTTTCGCCGAGTATAAGCACAGTGGCAGTGCTTGAAGATACTTTTTTCATGGTCTCCACTGCCTCTGTCATTTTTTTTGAATTGCCTATGATGCCCTCTATTTTGAACTTGTCAAATAAAGCCTTATGAAGCTGCTGATTTTCTTTAAGCAGTTCAGTCCTTTCAAGCACCCTTTTAACTGTAAGCAGGACTATGTCTTTATCAAGCGGTTTGGTCAGGTAGTCAAAAGCGCCTTTCTTCATAGCCTCAACCGCTGATGAAACAGTCCCGTAGGCGGTCATAATAATCACGGTAGGCGCGGTCTCACCTTTCCGCACCTCTCCAAGAAGTTCTACACCGTTCATACCGCCAAGCTTTAGGTCAGTGAGGATTATATCGGGGTTAAATTCCCTCGAAATCTTTACGGCATCTTCACCGGAAGACGCTGTCTGAGTTTCATAACCGGAGTCTTCAAGTATTGTTTTCAGGATGTCTCTCTGGAGAGGCTCATCATCAACTACAAGTATGCTTGGCATTTATTCTCCTTTTCGTCACAAATTGAGCAGCAGCGCAGTATAGAGCAGTAGTCTTTAACTACTGCTCTGTTGCTCTGCCTTTACTGCTGGCAAGGTTATAACCACTGTGCTTCCGTCTCCTGCAATACTGTGGATGTTCACTTTTCCTCCGTGCTCCTCAACAACTCTTTTTGTCATTGCAAGCCCGAGCCCAAGCCCGTTCCTCTTTGTGGTATAGAATGGTTCAAAGACCTTTGCTAATTCATCTTCAGGAATCCCTTTCCCTGTATCGCTGATAATGATTGAAAGCATTCCTTCCGCGTGCTCTGTTTTTATAGCCAATGTGCCTCCGTCAGGCATTGACTGAAATGCATTCAATACGACGTTAAAGACGCATGTTTTTATGAGGTCAGGGTCTATGTTAAGTGATGGAAGGAAATCGCAGTCTTTTATTATATTTATCTTTTCTGCCTCTGCTTTTGCCCAGATTATTTCTATTATCTCTTTAAGGAGTTTGCCGATGTCTGCTTTTTGGAGATTGAGTTTAAGCGGTTTCCCGTAATCAAG
>DOHC01000139.1 GCA_003535475.1 Nitrospiraceae bacterium | reverse complement strand
GTATAGAAAGCCCTTTCCCCTTTGCTATCTCATATGCCCTCAATATCATCGGGACCTGATGAGTCGGCGTTACAAGATTGATATTATGACAGCCACTGTTCTGCAGCTCAAGCATTATGGAAGCAAGTTTTTCGAATGATATTTCTTCTCCCTCTCCGAGATGGCTTATAGTGTAGTTCTGGCAGAATATGCAGCCGAGGTTGCAGTTTCCAAAAAATATTGTTCCTGAGCCGTGTCTTCCAACGAGCGGACGTTCTTCTCCGTAGTGCGGATCCCAGCTTGATACGAAAGGCTTATCTCCTGTTCTGCAAAACCCTTTCTGTCCTGCAGTTCTGTTGACGTGGCATTTTCTCGGGCATAGTTCGCATTTTTTAAGGATTGTCTCTGCTTCTCTGATCTTGCTGGAGAGGGTGATTGCAGTTAACCTTGAACCGGGATTTGAGTCTCTTTTTTCTGAGGATTGATGAGCCATATATTTCCAAAATCATTTTCCTGATATGCCCTGATTAGACCAAGCCTGATAAGTTCAAGGAGGGCGACAAATGTAACTACAAGCTGAATTCTTGATCTGTCTTCATTAAAGAGGTCTTCAAACCTTACTGTGTCATTATTCTCAAGCATTTCCATTATATGAGAAATCTTGTCTTTTACAGTCAATGCCTCTCTTGTTATCCTGACTGCCTCTGGAGGCGCTGTGTCAAGAATCTTTTTGAATGCTCCGAGGAGGTCAAAGAGATTGACGTCAAACAGATAAAGTTCAGGCTCTGCGGATTCCGCTTCAGCCTCCTCATCCTTCACAGGTTCCCTATGGAAGATGTTCATCCATTCCTCTTCCTTTTCTCTTAAACCGAGAGATGCATCTTTGAATGTCTGGTATTCAAGGAGCCTCTGGATTAGTTCAAGTCTCGGGTCCTCCTGTTCCTCTCCGGGCGCTTCTTCATCAACAGGGAGAAGCATCCTTGATTTGATATGTATGAGTGTAGCAGCCATAACAAGGAAATCGCATGCCACGTCAAGGTTCAGTTCTTTCATCATCTCAATGTAATGAAGATACTGTCCTGTGATTACTGCGATAGGAATGTCATAGATGTCCACCTTGTTTTCTTTTATGAGATGGAGCAGAAGGTCAAGGGGGCCTTCGAAAACAGGAACCTTTATGTTATAAATATTCAAGGAATTCGTTGAATCCATTTTTGTTATTCAGTTTAGCCGATTTCGGCTATAAAACTCAATCTCTGAATCTACACGGAATAAGCCTGTTTAAATGAACTTGTTAAATGAACTTGTTAAATGAACTTATTGGTTGTAAATATTGGGCTTGAGTTATTAAAATACAAAAAAGGCGTATTATGATTAAAGATCTCACCATGGAGGCTTTTCTTGTATACCATTTTGGAAAAACAGGCGCTTAACGATGCAGTCAAGCTGATGGTCATAAAGGCGCCCCACGTTGCAAGAAAGGCGGGCGCCGGCCAATTTGTGATAGTGAAAATAGATGATTTCGGCGAAAGAGTTCCTTTAACTATCGCTGATTTTGACCGTAAGGCAGGCACAGTTACGATAATCTTTCAGGAGGTTGGAAAATCCACAAAGCATCTCGGCGCCCTCAATTCAGGAGATAAACTTGCCACATTTGCAGGCCCGCTGGGACATCCGACAGATATTAAACGATACGGCGCTGTCATCTGTGTGGCAGGGGGTGTAGGGATAGCGCCTGTTTATCCTATTGCAAAAGCGCTTAAAGAAGCAGGGAATGCTGTTATCTCAATAATCGGTGTGCGGAATAAAGGACTCTTATTCTGGGAAGAGAGGATGAGAACTGTATCTGACGAGCTTATCGTCTGTACAGATGACGGCTCTTATGGAAGAAAGGCAGTTGTCACAGAGCCGTTGAAGGAGATCCTAAGCGCAAAGAATATCTCTCATGTCTGGGCAATAGGCCCTGCAATAATGATGAGGTTTGTCTCTATGCTTACAAAAGAATTTAATGTGTCCACAGTTGTCAGCCTTAATACGATAATGATAGACGGCACCGGCATGTGTGGAGGATGCAGGGTGCTTCTTGAGGAGGGTGCAAAATTTGTCTGTGTTGACGGCCCTGAGTTCGACGGCCATAAGATTGACTGGGACAGCCTTCTTTCAAGGCAGAGGATATACCGGAATGAGGAGCGCATAGCTTCAGGGAGATGGGAGCATATCTGCAATCTGGACAAGGCTGTATCAGGGGATAAGGATAAATGACAAGGCAGGAGCGGATGAAAATACCAAGGCAGGAGATGCCTTTGCAGGATAAGCTGATTAGAAGGTGTAACTTTGAAGAGGTGTCTCTGGGTTTATCGGAAGATCTTGCCATTAAGGAGGCAGAGCGCTGTCTGCAGTGTAAAAAACCTAAATGCGTTGAAGGATGCCCTGTAGGAGTGCTCATCCCGCAGTTTATCAAGGCTCTGCGTAAAGGAGACATAAACGAGGCTATAAGGGTTATGAAGATAAAGAACAATCTGCCGGCTGTATGCGGCCGCGTATGCCCTCAGGAGAATCAGTGCGAGGGAAACTG
>DOHC01000060.1 GCA_003535475.1 Nitrospiraceae bacterium | reverse complement strand
AAATACCGCAATGTTTTTTGCATGAACTTTAGGCTCTCTTAACTCTTATTCTGCGTTATGCCCATGGCGTTCATCCTTCAACAATGCTGTGTTCTTCCCACATGAACCAGTTTCCGGTGTCGGAAAGGAAAGAATAGGAATTTGCAAAGATACTGTAATGCTGTTCTTCTTCTTTTATGAGTCTTTCAAATAAAGCCTTTTCTTTGTCTTTTTTTGCGCCAGATAAAGCCCTCTTATAGAAATTGATGCCTTCTTTTTCCATCTGCAAGGCTATATTGAAAGCCTCTAATTCGTCTGTAGTTGCCTGAATTTTTTTCACCATCTCATTTTTCATTGATTCAAAAACAGTTTTTATATTCTTCATCGGACTGACATCGCTGGCCTTGACATCAAGTCCTTTGAATATCTGCGTAAGCATATTAAGATGCCTTTTTTCATCTTCCCTTACGGTCAGGAACATTTTTTTGCCGACAGGATTTTTTGTCTTATCCGCCGCCTCCTTATAGAACCTTATTGCGTCTGTCTCCATCTTGATAGCAATCTCAATTGCATTTGTCATTGCCGCCTCCTCAAAGTTATAATTCCGTGAGTTTTTGCCTTATCTTTTTCAGATATTCAATATGCTTTGTTTCCTGTTCTGACATTTCCTGAAATACAACCTTTGCATTTCTATCAACAGCGCTCTTTGCAAGTTTGCTGTAAAGGCTGTATGCCTTGCCCTCAATCTCCAGCGCTAATATCAAAGCTCCCATGTCATCCACAAACTCATGCTTCTCAAGTTTTGACTCAAGGTCTTTCACCGGGATACCAGCCTCGGTAACAGAAGCATCCGTCTTTTTTGTGAATTTTTCAAAACCTATCACGTCTTTGTCTTCATAGATTGATTGGTAAAGGTATCCGATGAAATCCATATGCTTATGTTCCCATTGAGAAAGTTCTCCAAACATTTTTCTGGCATCATCGTTTAGTGCCTTAACAGATGCATCTGCATAGAAATCCATTGTGCCCTTTTCCATGAGGTACGCTTCAATAAGCGACTGTGTCAGGTCTTCTTTCCCTGTTAACATTACCTGTCTCCTTCAAAGTATTATTCAAATCTTACAAATTCACTGAGGTCTCTTCTGAATGCCCGTGGAAGAAGTGTTACCCCTGATTTTAGATGACCTACCGCTATCAGCATCGGTATTATCTTATCAGCCGGAATGTTGAATTCTTTTTTAATGCACTCCTCGCCAAAACCATCCATAGGATGCGTTTCAAGCCCAAGCCCCATCGCTGCAATCATTATGCTCATTGCAAACAGAGAGGTATTCTTCACTGCGAATATCTTTCTCTTAAGGCTGTTTTCTGCGCCGTAGAGATTCTGTGCCATACCTTTATAAGTTTCCCTCATTTCCGGCTTCATATATCCCAGCGCCTGCCAGCTGTCGAGCATCCTGCCCATATTTTCTTCAACACCCTTTGGGTCGGCAATCATAATCAGCACTGCAGATGCCTCTTCAGCTTTGGGCTGGTTAAAGGCGCATTGCCTTAAGACCTTTTTCCTTTCAGGATTTTTCACCACCACAACTCTCCATGGCTGAAGATTAAAAGAGGAGGGAGACAAATTCGCTATAGCAAGCAGTTCTCTGATTTGGTCGTCAGAAATCTCCTTTCCTGCTTCAAAAAAATTGATTGAACGTCTTTCTTTAATTGCCTGAATTACGTCCATGCTCAGCCCTCCTGATTAGTAAAGTGCAGAGCCGCAATCTCGTGTCTGAATAAAAATAAGCTCTGCTGCTTAAAAGCTTAACATATCTAATATTAATGTCAATACCCTGCGGCGCAGCCAGCAGCGCTTTACACCTGTATTTATGACAGTTATAATACTTAAACCAAAAAATGCGAGAGGGAAATATTGTCTGATACAACCGAAGAATTCTTGGAGATAACTGACAGTCACGGCAAAGCAATCAGTATTGCTCCGAGGTCTGAGATACACGGGAATCCCTCTCTAATCCACAGAGTTGTACATGTGCTTGTATTCAACAAAAAAGGATATCTTTTACTTCAAAAACGTTCAGAGACCAAGGATGTAGCTCCCGGTAAATGGGATACATCTGTTGGAGGACATGTTAATCCAGGAGAGAATCTGCTTCAGGCGGCAAAAAGGGAAATGGAAGAAGAACTCGGCATATCAAAATGCAACCCTGAATTCCTTTACTCGTACATTCACACAAACTCTTATGAAACAGAGCTTGTATATACATATTCATGCGCCTATGACAGCAACGTATCATTTAATAAAGAGGAAATTGATGATATTAAGCTTTGGGACATCAATGAGATAAAAAATCATTTAGGCAGGAATATATTCAGCGGCAATTTTGAACATGAAATTTCTGCATATCTGCAATTTTCAGGCGGAGAGACCCTGCAGCATCCATAACAGGCTCATATGCCTCGCCTGTTACTTCCGTAGATATATTTGTGCATCTGAAGATTCAGCCTTACATCAAGCCTGTCTTCAAGTATCCACTTAACAAGTGATTCCGGCAGAAGAATGCCAAAAGCAGGAGAAAAGAACACCTGACATTTAGAGCTCAGATTATATTTATGCATCATATCTTTCGACCACTCATAGTCTGTTCTGTCTGTGATCACGAATTTTATCTCGTCAGCGGGTTTTAAATAATCGAAATTAGATATGTCCATTTCCTCCCACATGCCGCTGCCGGGTGTTTTTACATCAAGAACAATAACTGCCCTGCTGTCAATATCTTTTATGCTCATAGTGCCGTTTGTCTCTATCAGGACTTTATATCCTTCGTTTATGAGGCATTCTGTCAGGCGAAAGGTCTCTTCCTGAAGCAGAGGCTCTCCACCGGTGATTGTAACAAGGTGGACCCCTATCAGCTCAACTTCGTTTATGATTTCAGCTTCGGTAAGCTCCACTCCTTCGTCATAGGCGTATTTTGTATCACAATATGAGCACCTGAGATTGCACCCCGTCACTCTTATGAAAGTACAAGGCATGCCTGCATATGATGATTCGCCCTGTATGCTTATAAATATCTCACAGATTTTCATTGTATATTGTCCATTATTTCACAAAAACCACTCAAAACTCAATTCCTCATCCCTTCTTAAGCTTAAGTTTTTTTCAGGATTACTAAAATGTTAAACTAAATCATGTTTGATAAAACCTGTAAAAATCTGCTGGTAAGAGGCGTCAACTGGATCGGAGACGCTGTGATGACAATGCCGGCGCTCAGGGCGCTGAGGAAGGAATTGCTGGACACTAAGATATCCCTTCTTGTTAAACCATGGACAGCGCCCCTCTTTGAAAAAAACCCTTTTATAGATGACATTATTCTCTATGAAGATAAATACAACAGCATAAGCGGTAAATTCAGGCTATCTTCAGTTCTTAAAACAAAAAGTTTTTGCAGTTCAATACTTTTTCAGAACGCATTTGATGCCGCGTTAATCGCCTTCCTCTCAGGCATACCGCAGAGGATAGGTTATAACCGGGATTGGAGAGGCTTTCTCCTCACAGATTCAATTCCTTTTAATAATGATGACAGAAAGATGCATCACATAGAATATTACCTGAACATTCTCCGGCAGGCAGGCATAGATGCTGAATTTTCTTTGCCTTATATCTATTTATCTCTCAACGAGAGAATCAGAGCAAGGAATATCCTGAAGGGACTGAAAAGGCCTGTTATCGGCATCAACCCGGGAGCTTCCTACGGTTCAACAAAGAGATGGCAGCCTGAGAAATTTGCAGAGGTCTCAAAAAAAGCAATCTCAGACCTCGATGGGAGTGTCGTCATCTTCGGAGGACAATCGGAAACCGGAATAGCAGAAGAAATAACTTCTGAATCTCAAATCTCAAATTTCAAATCTCAAATTCTAAACATGGCAGGAAAAACAGACCTCAGAGAACTATCATCCCTCATATCCGAGTGCGATGTTTTTCTTACAAACGACTCAGGGCCTATGCATATTGGTTATGCTGTCAGAACTCCTATGTCCGCCATATTCGGCTCAACAGACCATGAATTAACAGGCCCGGTGGGTATAGGAAACACAGTAATCAGAAAAAATACTGACTGCAGTCCCTGCTTTAAAAGAACATGCGACAGGAATAAGATGGACTGCATGGACGCTATAACATCTGACGAGGTTTTTGATGCTATAGAGTGTTCTATCCCAAAAAACAAGGCCGTCTTTTTTGACAGAGACGGCACATTGTGCAAAGATGCAGGATACCTGAACAGCTTTGACAATCTGGAAATATTCAAAGAGGTCTCAGGGTTAATCCAACTCAAAGATAAAGGGTATAAACTAATCGGTGTCAGTAACCAGTCGGGTATTGCAAGGGGAATCGTTGATGAGGAATTCACAAGAGAAGTCAACAATATCTTTATAGAGCAATACGGTTTTGATGATTTTTATTACTGCCCTCACCACCCGGATGAACATTGCCCGTGCAGAAAACCCGAACCTGAAATGATTCTAAAGGCAAGGGCGCAGCACGGCATTGACCTTAAACAATCCTATGTAATCGGAGATAAAGAACTTGATATGCTGCTTGCAAAATCAGCAGGTGCAAAAGGCATTCTCGTTCTGACAGGACAGGGCGCTGAATCATCCAATGCAGATTATGTTGCAAAGGACTTGGATGAAGCAGTAAAATGGATTCTCGGCAATCCCTGAAAATCAAGGAGGTTTTTTATGATAAAGATAGCGGTCGCAGGAGCGGCAGGAAGAATGGGAAGCAGGATTACAGCGCTTTCAAAAGAGTATCCTGAGTTGAGGCTTGCAGGAGTATTTGAAAAGAAGGGTCATTCTGCAACAGGGAAGGATATAGGAACAATAACCGGCATAGGTGAAACCGGTGTGAAGCTCTCAGACAGCCTTGAAAACGTTATTGACAATGCGGATGTGATAATTGATTTTACATCGCCTGCCTCTACAATGGAGAATATCAGGCTTGCATCAAAAAAAGGAAAGGCAATGGTCATAGGCACAACAGGACTGTCAAAGGATGAGATAAAGGAAATTGAAATCCTGTCAAAAAAAATCCCGTGCGTAGTGGCGTCCAATATGAGTACAGGCGTTAATCTGCTTTTGAAAATATTGCATGATGTGGCAAGGGTCTTGGGCGATGAGTATGACATAGAGATTGTTGAGTCGCATCACAGATTAAAAAAGGACGCTCCGAGCGGAACCGCATTAAAGATGGCGCAGGTTATTGCTGATGCGGTAAACAGAAATCTTGATGAAGTGGCGGTTTACGCACGGAAGGGGATTATAGGCGAGAGAACAAAGAAAGAGATCGGCATACAGACAATACGTGCAGGTGACATTGTAGGAGAGCACACTGTCCTCTTCGGAGGGCTCGGAGAGAGAATAGAGATAACACATAAGGCATCAAGCAGGGATACATTTGCGCGGGGCGCACTAAAGGCTGCGCTATGGGTTTCAGGAAAACAGGCTGGACTTTATGATATGCAGGATGTGCTTGGATTGAAATGACCCGGGGCTGCGTGCCCCATCACCCTCAAAAAACCTCTACGACCTGCGGATCAAAGTGACTACCCGAACAACGCTTAATCTCTAACAAGGCATCTTCTTTCTTAACAGAAGATTTGTAGGGTCTCTCTTCGGTTATGGCATCAAAAAAATCTGCAACGCAGAGTATCCTTGCGAGCAATGGTATTCCATCACCCTTAAGACCGTCGGGATAACCGTTTCCGTCAAATCTCTCATGGTGATGCCTGATAACAGGGATAACATCCTGAAGCTGCTCTATATGTTTGAGGATATCAGCACCCCTGTCAGGATGCATCCTTATAAGAGCCCGTTCTTCTTCTGTCAGAGGGGTGGGCTTATCC
>DOHC01000229.1 GCA_003535475.1 Nitrospiraceae bacterium | reverse complement strand
CCACTTTTTTCAGCTTACCTCAAAATAAGAATTGATATTCTTCGCATAGTTTAATCTCCTATTCAATCAAATTGCGTTTCCACACAAGGTACTGTATAACTAATGATTATCCCAACTTCCCTTTTACAGGTTTCATGGCAAAAATATAGCATATCGGATGGATTGTTTCAATAATTGATTTTACCACAATTTTTATCCCGTCTATACAGTATAATTATTAAGAACAAACCCACTATTGGAACTGATAAAACGATGAAAGACAGGCTTGATAAGATAATGGTTGACAGGGCTCTTGTTAAAAGCAGGGAGCGGGCAAGGGCCTTGATAATGGAAGGGAAGGTTCTGGTTGACGGCTCTCCTGTGACAAAGGCAGGCGCTATGATAAACACCGATTCCTCCATAACCCTGAAATCAGGAGATATCCCCTATGTAAGCCGCGGAGGTTTAAAGCTCAAGGCTGCCATAGACTTTTTCAGCATAGACTTAAAAGATAAAACAGCAATGGACATCGGCTCATCAACAGGCGGTTTTACTGACTGTATGCTCCAGATGGGAGCAAAAAAAGTATATTGTATTGATGTCGGCTACGGACAAATAGCATGGCCTTTAAGGAATGATCCGAGGGTTATTCTTCTTGAAAGGACAAATATCAGGCATCTTGAAAGAAAAAGGATTCCTGATATTATTGACATTGCAACAATTGACGTCTCGTTCATATCTCTTACAAAGGTCATTCCAAAAGTGTTAGAATTCCTGAAAGAGGACGGCCAGATACTTGCTCTTGTAAAGCCTCAGTTTGAAGTCGGCAAAGGAGAGGTGGGCAAGGGAGGCATTGTGAGAGAAGAAGAAAAAAGGCTTGCGGCAGTTGATTTTGTGAGAACAGAGATAGAGGCTGCAGGACTTCATACTATCGGCCTGTTTGAGTCGCCTGTCAGAGGACAGAAAGGCAATATAGAATATTTCCTGTATTTGAAGAAGGGATAACCGGAATGGAAGAACAGAAAGGCATAGGGGTTGACCTCTCAATAGCATCAAAGGAGATGATAGAGGCGCTGATTTCAGAGTCTGGAGAGCCATCTCTATTTGAGGAGGTTTTAAAGGCAAATACCCAGAGGCATGACATCCTCAGGCTGTTGGCTGAAAGCCCATACACCCCTGAAAATATAAGGGAAGAGGCTGCAAAAATCTTACAGATTCCCGTAGAAGTATCCGCGCTCCTTGAAGAGACAGAGAAAACCCCTGAGCAGCGCACCCAAACCCTTCTCCAGAAAGTGCAGGGACTGAGTGTCGCTGAGAAGAGGATGCTTGCAATGAGAGGCGGGCATGAGGCAAGGTCAATTCTCATAAAAGATACAAACAAGCAGATAGTCATGGCGGTTCTTGATAACCCGAAGATAAAAGAGCCGGAGGTGGAGATGTTTGCGCGTTCCCGCTCTATCCCTGATGAAGCGCTGAGGGCAATTACCCGAACTAAAGAGTGGATGAAAAATTACGGGGTGCTGCTTGCAGTTGTGAGCAATCCAAAAACACCTGCAGGAGTGGCAGTCCCGCTTTTGTACGGCTTAAAGATAAAAGACCTCGCTTCTCTTGAAAAGAACAGAAATATAGCAGATGTGATTCGCACAACCGCTAAAAAAATTGTTCAGGCAAGAAAAGGGCGCTGAGCGGACGTGCAATTGACTTTTAGCCCAAAATTTTTTAAAGTTTAACAGTTAAAGCTAATATCAAAATAAAAGAGAGGTGCTTATGCAACACTCTGCAATACAATTGATTCTTCAGGCAGGCTATGTGGTTAAAGTGGTATTGCTTATCCTGCTGTTTTTCTCTGTCGTATCATGGGCAATCATTTTTTATAAATACCGCTACATTTCAAGGGCTAACAAAGAGACAGACGTATTCCTGAGATCATACAGGGCAGGCCGCGACTTGAAAGGGCTTTTAACTGCTGTGCGTTCCATTAATCTCTACCCTCTGGCCAATATATTTAAATTTACATCCTCAGAAAATATTGTTGACAAAGCTGAGATTAAACGCTCTCTCAGAAGATTCTCAGCGCTTGAGTCAGCAAAGCTTGAGAAATACCTGAGCTTCCTAGCAACCACAGGTTCTACCACGCCGTTCATCGGCCTGTTCGGAACTGTCTGGGGAATAATGAATGCCTTCAGAGGGATAGGCGCAGCAGGCTCGGCATCTTTGGCAGTCGTTGCTCCGGGCATTGCAGAGGCATTGATTACAACAGCGGCAGGACTTGCTGCTGCAATCCCTGCTGTAATCGCATATAACTATTATCTGAGCAGGGCGCGCCAGATGATTATAGAGATGGAGGACTTCTCCGAAGAACTCCTTGACTTCTTCACAAAGGAAACAGAATGAGGGCTGGAAGAGACAGAAATGTGCTTTCAGAGATAAATGTAACGCCCTTCGTGGACGTAATGCTCGTGCTGCTCATAATCTTTATGGTGACAGCGCCGCTGCTCCAGCAGGGCATTGATGTAACCCTTCCTCAGGCAAAAGGCAAAGACCTGCCTTCTGAAGAAAGAATAACACTTGTGATAAAAAAAGACGGCATTATTTTTATGAATGACAAACCTATGTCTATGTCTGAGATAAAGCAGAAGCTTACTGCAATCAGCAAATTAAACCCAAATGTCTTTCTTAAAGCTGATAAGGATGTGCCCTACGGCTTTGTTGTTCAGGTGATGAGCGACATAAAGGAGGCAGGGATAGAGAAACTCGGAATGATAACCGAGCCTAAGATAAACATAGAAGGGAAATGAAGGAACCGAGCCTTCCAGCCACGGCATTCTTCTCTTTTTTGCTTCACCTGACTTTTATCTTTACAGCGCTGATAACAATTAAAAATGTAAATCATTTTACAATGCCCTCTCCGTATATTGTAAGCCTTGTCAGCACTGAAGTCAGCGGACAGCCTGCGCGCGGCAAAGAAGGTACAGCGCTACAGACAGAAGAGCCTGAACAAAAAATGAAACTGCCTTCAGAGCCTTCAAAAAACAAAGCCTCTGAGGATTCAAAGCAATACATCTCGGACAGAATCGCCGCATTAGAGGCAACAAGAAAGGCAAAGCGCGTTGTTAAACTGAGAAACATGGTTTCCATCAAGGGCGCTGACAAGCAAGGGAAAGATGCAAAAGAAATCTCTCCTCCTGCAAAAAATGGAGGCAATGAAACTTCAATGTTAGAGAGTTATTCTGAAAGGATAGGAAAAGAGATAAGGCAGCGCTGGGCATTCCCCGAGGCATGGGGGAAAAATCTTGAAGCAGTAATCTCGGTAACTATAATGTCGAACGGAACTGTTAAGATAAACAGTGTCGAAAAAAGCTCGGGCAATGTTCTCTTTGACCGCTCTGTTCTTAGAGCCATTAATAAAGCAAGCCCTGTTTCTCCTCCTCCGCATGAGATGGAAATAGGATTGAGGTTTACGCCGTGAAGACAAAAGAACTTCGGCAAAAAAAACCGCTCAAATGCTATGCCATATTCTTTTCTGCGCTGTTTGCTGTTTGCTGTTTGCTGTCTACTGCGGTTGAAGCAAAGATATATATTGACATAACCTCTCCTGCAATAAAAAAACTTCCGATCGCTATTCAGGAATTCAGCGGCACAGAGGGAAAACAGATCGCAGACATCGTAAGGGATGACCTTGAGTTTACAGGTTTTTTCCTCTCCATTGACAGGGCTGCCTTTATAGAAAAATCTGCCGAGGCTTTCAATCCTAAAAACTGGACTGTAATCGGCGCAGAGGCTGTTATAAAGGGAACTGTGCACGGAGAACAAAACCTTACAGCAGTTGTCTCGCTTTATGATACAAGCGAAGGGAGAGAGGTCTTAAGGAAAGAATACAAAGGAGCAAAGGCTTCGATAAGGCATCTTGGCCACAGCATTGCAAGCGATATATACCAGCATATAACAGGCGAAAAAGGCATATTCAGAACAAAGGTGGCATTTGTTGCAGAAGATGAGGGCAAAAAAGGGCTTCACATGATGGACTGGGACGGCACAGACATTAAACGGCTTGGAATTAAAGGAAATTTTGTCCTCAGGCCGCACTGGTCGCAGGACGGCAGCAGGATAGTCTACTCCTCTGAAAGGGGTGGACAATGGGGAATATATTTGTTAGACTTTACGAAAATGACAGAAAAAAAAGTTTTTGCCTCCAGAGGGCTTAATATCACAGGCAATTTTTCCCCTGACGGAGATGAGATTATGTTTTCATCATCGCAGGATGAGACATACGGTTTATATAATTTAAGAATTTCAGATTCAAAACTTACAAGGATAACCTCTGCAAGATGGATAGAGATCTCGCCTGCTGTCTCGCCTGACGGGAAGCTTGTTGCATTTGTATCAGACCGCGGCGGGACCCCCCAGATATATATAATGAACAGAAACGGATATGACACAAGAAGGCTGACATTTGAAGGCTCGTATAATACCTCGCCAAGCTGGTCGCCTGACGGAAAAAAAATCGTGTTTGTCAGCAGGGTCTCGGGCAAGCATCAGATTTTCATTATCTCTCCTGACGGCTCAGCTCTTAGCCAGATCACAGACAAAGGCAACAA
The DNA here is from genome assembly GCA_003535475.1 of Nitrospiraceae bacterium. Classification (GTDB taxonomy): domain Bacteria; phylum Nitrospirota; class Thermodesulfovibrionia; order Thermodesulfovibrionales; family UBA1546; genus UBA1546. The sequence goes on along the minus strand of DOHC01000229.1, from coordinate 2,576 downwards.
CGAAGACCCTTCATTTTCTCCTGATGGAAGATTTATAATATTCTCGTCTGACAGAAACGGAGGCAGCGGCATTTACATAATGCGGGCAAACGGAGAATCACAAAAAAAAATAACCCCACCGTGGTTACGGGCCTTTGGCCCAAGGTGGTCGCCCAATTAAACAGTGAATGGTGAACAGTGTTAAGTGAATAGTAAAAACAGCGGCCGTTAACTATTCACAGTTCACTGATGACTGTCCACTAAAAAAGGAGGAGGTTTTATGAAAAGGATTTTTTTATTGTTTCTGGCTTTTGTTTTAGTTTTCGTTTTTGCAGGATGCGCAAAAAGGACGGTAACCGCACCTGTTACGCAGGAAGCGCCAAAGGAAACAGCTCAAAAAGCAGCGCCTGTTGAGCAGAAGGCAGAGGAGCCGGTTATGGCAAAGGCAGAACCTAAGAAGGTAGAAACTATGCCGGTAAAGGAAGTTACAGAGGCAAAACCTGCCCAGTTCGGGAATATACTTTTTGATTTTGACAAATACACTGTAAGGGAAGATGCAAAGCCAACCCTGAAGGCTGTAGCAGACTGGCTTATAAAAAATAATGGTGCAAAAATGATCCTTGAAGGGCATTGCGATGACAGGGGCACTAATGAATACAATCTTGCGCTCGGAGAAAAAAGGGCAAAATCTGCAAGGGATTACATCGCATCGGCAGGCGTGACAAAAAACAGGCTTGACACAATAAGTTATGGCGAAGAAAAACCGCTCTGCAAAGAGCAGACCGAAGACTGCTGGCAGAAAAACAGAAGGGTTCAGTTTGTATCAGGGAAAGCAGGCAAATAAGTGAAAAGGTTTATTCTAATTCTCGTGTTGTTTCTTGCAGGATGTGTAACTGATGAGCTTGCGGTAATGAAGGCTGACATTAATCAGCTTAAAAAAGATTCCTATGATATAAAGAAAGAGACCTCAGAGACAAAATCTGCGTTTAAAACAGAGATTGCTGATATCAAAGAAAAATCAGCAAAAGAAGACTCGCTTAATGCAATAAGAGAAAGCATGGTGTCGCTCCGCTCAGAGGTCTCAGGAATCTCAAAAGACCTCCAGTCTTTGACAGGAAGGTTTGATGAGAATAAATATTTTATTGACAAGTCTCTGAAAGACAAATCTTCGGAGATGGACCTGCTCCGCTCTCAGATAACAGCCCTTGAAACACAGGTTAAGGAAATACAGACAAAACTCTCTTCAAAAACAGATACTGATACCGCGCCAAAAGACAAGCCTGATGTAAAAGATGTAAAAAAAGAAAAGAAATCTGAAACTGAAGAGGCAAAAACCCCTGAAATAAAAGACCCTGCAAAGGCGTATGAAGCCGCCTACGCCTCTTTCAAAAACAAAAAATACAAAGAGGCGCGAGAAAAATTTGATGCGTTTCAGAAAGAATTCCCGAAAGATAAGCTTGCCGGCAATGCACAGTTCTGGATAGCTGAAGCCTATTACGCTGAAGAAGACTACGCAGGCGCAATTGTTGAATATGATGCGCTCCTAAAAAATTATCCAAGCAGTGAAAAGGCTCCGGGCGCTCTTTTAAAACAGGGGTATTCATTCATTGAGATGGGCGATAAGAAAGCCGCAAGAGGAATTCTTGAACAGCTTAAAGAAAAATATCCCAAATCCAAAGAAGCTGCCCTCGCAAAGAAAAAATTAGAGGAGATGAACAAAAAGGGCCAGAAGTAAATGGCAGAACTGAGAGATACGTTTAACAGAACAATAGATTACATGCGCATCTCCATCACTGACAGGTGCAACCTGCGCTGCGTCTATTGCATGCCTTCTGATGGACTGCGTCTGATAGAGCACAAAGAAATTCTGTCTTATGAAGAGATACTAAGAATAATAAGAATAGCATCAGGGCTCGGCGTCAGAAAAATCAGGCTAACAGGCGGCGAGCCCTTGGCAAGAAAAGACATTACGAGCCTGACTTCCTCAATAAAAAATATCCCCGGCATAGAAGACCTCAGCATTACAACAAACGGCATCCTGCTTGAAAAGTATGCGGAAAAGCTCATAGAGTCAGGCGTTGACAGAGTAAATGTAAGCCTTGATTCGCTTAGGCCTGAAAGGTTTAAAGAGATAACAAGGGGCGGGGACATAAATGTTGTCCTCCGCGGAATAGAAACTGCGAGGAAAAGCGGGCTGCTTCCTGTAAAGATAAACATGATTCCGATAAAAGGGCTTAACGGAGATGAGATAATAGACTTTGCAAGAATAACCCTCAACAGCGACTATCATGTCAGATTTATAGAGTTTATGCCTTTTGGAAGCCGCGGGTTCTGGAGCGCTGACAAGTATATCTCCCGCGATGAGATAAAATCCATTGTTGAGACACTTGGCGCCCTTACGCCTGTACGCGTAAGAAAAAATGGGCCGTCAAAATATTTCAGGTTTAAAGATGCGCAGGGAGTTATCGGCTTTATAAGTGCAATAACCCACCACTTCTGCGAAGAGTGCAACCGCCTGAGACTGACTTCAAACGGAAAGCTCAAGCCGTGTTTATTCTCTGAAACTGAAATAGACTTAAAGCCCGCATTAAGAGGCG
>DOHC01000057.1 GCA_003535475.1 Nitrospiraceae bacterium | reverse complement strand
ACCATCCTGCGTTTATATGAGATCACGGATGGGCGTGTTATCTTTGATGGTACGGATATCACCGACCTGAGCCAGAAGGAGATGCTGCCATATCGCAAGCGCATGCAGATCATTTTCCAGGACCCATACTCCTCTTTGAACCCGCGCAAGACCGTCGGGTCCATCATCGGGGAACCGCTGGTCATTCACAGAATCGGCAATAAAAGGGAGCGGGAGGAACGGGTCTGCAAGCTTATGGATGTCGTGGGACTGAGGCCGGAACACATCAACCGCTATCCCCATGAGTTCAGCGGCGGCCAGAGGCAGAGGATATGCATTGCAAGGGCGCTTGCCGTGAATCCTAAGCTTATAGTTGCAGATGAACCGCTCTCAGCGCTTGATGTTTCTATACAGGCGCAGATACTCAACCTCCTTCAGAAACTAAGGGAAGAGACAAAGATAACATTTCTTTTTATAAGCCATGACCTTAAGATTGTCAATTATTTCAGCGATACAGTAGCTGTGATGTATCTTGGCAAGATAGTTGAATATGCAAAAACAGAAGAGCTGTTCAAAAATCCAATGCATCCCTATACAGTGCTGCTTCTCTCATCAGCTCCGAAAATCAGGGTTCAGCCTTCAGATGTCCGCCATCAGCCTGATACAGGTGAAGTCCCGAGTCCGATACATGTCCCTTCGGGCTGTCCGTTTCATCCAAGGTGTCCTAAGAAATTCAAGCCTTGCGACAATATAGAGCCAGAACTAAAAGAAGCTAAAAGCAGGCTTGTTTCATGCCATCTCTGGAATCCCTATGAATGACTGGAAGGACAATGTTTTCTTTGTCCTTGTAGAACCGAAAGAAGCAGGCAATATCGGCGCCTCTGCAAGGGCGATGAAAAATATGGGGTTCAGAAATCTTGAAGTTGTAAGCCCCATTAGAAAAAATATTTCTAACGGGGTAAGCCGCAGGAATTTTCTTACAGATGAAAGCAGGCGGATGGCATGCAATGCCGTTGACCTACTTGAAAGCGCAGTTGTCCATACAAGTTTTAAAGATGCAATAAGAGGCAAAAATATAATTATCGGCACAACGAGAAGGACAGGGAAACGCCGCGGGCTTATACTTCCGCTGAAAGAGGGGATAAAGAAAGCTGTTTCTGCTTCAAAGAAAAATAAAATCGCAATAGTCTTTGGCAGGGAGGATAAGGGATTAAACAACAGGGAGGTTGAGGAATGCGGGTTTCTCATAACAATACCTGCGAACCCTTTATCAGCTTCTTTAAACCTCAGCCAGAGTGTTTTGCTTGTCGCCTATGAGTTGAGCCAGAAGACGTACAAGACAGAATTTCCGGAATTGGTCAAGCAGAAGGAGATTGACAGCCTTTACAGGCGAATCCGCTCCACTCTCAGGGTTCTTGAATATATTCCGAGAGGAAGCAGTGATCTTGAAATGAAGATAATGAGGAACCTTAATCACCTTATCGGCAGGGCAGGGCTTACGGACTGGGAGCTAAAGATGTTTCACGGCCTGTGTTCACAGGTGGAGAAGAAAATTGGATGAAGCATACACCCGAAAAAAGCAACTGATTTTTACATGCATGGACATGAAAGCCTTCAAAGTCTTTTGATTTCAACCTGATTTAATTGAATGCCATAATGCAATTCTCAACGGTTTAATGGATAATCCCAAGCGAATCAAGAATTGATTATGGCATGTAAAAGGTGTTGCTGCAAAATACTTTTCAGTCATCCATGTCTATGCTCAGGCATTTTTCGGATGCAGAAATATTTACTGCATTATTTGGCGGCTTCCATTTCTATCAAAGCATATAAAAGCTTATCTGTCTCATCAATCAGGTCCTTGAACAGCCCTCCATGGCTTTTTGAGGAGGAAAAGAGTTCTGTCCTTAATTTTTGTATCCCAGGGTCATCGCATCTTTCGTATGTAATATGCCCGTTCTGAATCTCATGCCTTTCTAAAATAAGAAGATGCTTTGCTTTATCTACAAAGGGTATGAGCATCCCTTTGACTTTTTTCAGGTGTTTTTCTGTATCCTGCATCCTGTATCCTGTCGCCTGAGGCGACCCGCCGAGGAGGGAATCCTGTATCTTCAGCATTTCCGCAATCGCATTAATCATAATATACAATGCGCAGTATTCAAGCCCTCTTACGCCCCTGCGCCACTGCAATAGCATGGGATTCCTCCAGAACCAGAGAAAATTGCGAATGCCGAGGCTAATCAGGTCATTGACTGCCGACTCAAGTTCATTAACCTGTAATGAGATCATTTCAGGTTTTGAGTTTTTAAATTTTTTTAACTCATCACTCTTAACTCTTAACTCATAACTGTTTTCTATAAGGTATTTCCATAAATTCCTCAAAACCTTTGCGCCGTTTGCATCATCCGGCGTGTCAAAGTGGATAAGCGACAATATTACCCTGCCCTTACCGAAAGCCCCCTCTATAACAGCAGGCTCATTTTTCAGCCTCTTTGGGTTGAGATTAATTCGATAAATCTCTTCAAGCTCTGTCCAGTTGTTGTTCGTTTCCACATCACCGACATTCAAATCAGAGCTGAAAGAGTCAGGCAGCGCATTGCCGTAAGTTGCGAGTATTTCTAAGCCGCTGTCTTCAATTAAAAACTGTGAGGGCCACCATGCGTGGAAAACAGGTGAATGGCGGAATCGGTGAATGGGTGAATCAACCCCCTCATTGTCTTTGCGGTTTATTTCCGTCCACACGGAATGTTTGTTGATATTGAGATTAATCCTTCCGCTGAAGCTTGGAACTCTTTCTTTTGTCGGCTTTCTTTTGATATTCAAAAGCCCTATGCCGTCAAGCGTTGCAAGCCCTGCGCCTCCGCAGAATCCGAGATAATTTCCGCCGTTACGCACAAATTTTTTTATTTCGGCTGTGCCTTTATCGCCGAGCGCCTTTAATTTATTGGATGCCCAGCCTCCGGGGACAAAGAGCATGGCATAATTTTTAAGGCATCCTTTTTTTATGTCTTCTGCGCGGATGAGTTTAAAAGACAGTCCATTTGTTTCCATGGCTTTATAAGCCATCAGCCCCCACAAGAAGGATTCGTCCCAGAGAAAGGCGACTTTTGGGGATTGGGAATTGGGGATTGGGGATTGGATTAATTTTAAACTTTTAACTTTCAACTTTTAACTTTCCCTCATATCCCCTCGGCGTTATCATTCTGTTATCCCACACGAATGTCTGAGAATTGCCGATTATTACGGTTGTCTGCATATCAATATCATGTTCAAGCATGTTTTTTAAATCAGTGATGATTATCCTTTCATCCTCTCTCATTGCGCCTTTTACTATGCCGACAGGGGTTCCAGGTTTCCGGCATTTCAAAATAATTTTCCGCGCCCTGTCTATATGCTCGGCCCTTCCTTTGCTTTTTGGGTTGTAAAGTATGATGACAAAATCAGCTTTGGCTGCTGCATCAAGCCTTTTCTCTATCAAATCCCATGGCGTAAGCCTGTCTGACAAACTGATTGAGGCGAAATCGTGCATCAGCGGCGCGCCCAGCTTTGCAGCGCAGGCATTCAGGGCAGAAATGCCGGGGATGACTTCAACATCTACGCGTGACACGTGATGCGTGACACGTGATGCGTTTTTATTTTTTAACGCATTACGCATTACGCATAACGCATTACGGTCTTTTAGCAGTTCAAACACCAGCCCTGCCATTGCGTATATTCCCGGGTCGCCTCCGCTGATTACGGAAACGGTTCTGCCTGACATCGCAAGCTCAACCGCCTTTTTGCATCTATCTATCTCCTGCGTCATTCCGGTTGATAAAATCTCTTTGTCTTTTATCAATTCCTTTATCAAATCAAGGTATGTGCCATATCCGACTATTACATCGGAGTTTCTTATTGATTTCTGCGCATATGGAGTGATATGTTCAACACTTCCGGGGCCAGTTCCAACGATATAAATTTTGCCTTTTGTTTCTGACTTCTGACTTCTGGCTTCTGGCTTCTGTTCTGCTATTGCAACTGTTACATTTCCTTTCTTTTGTTTTTTCACGAGCAATTTGTCTGCTCCTGATGCAAGCAATGCTGCGGGCTCTGCAACTGCATAGGCTCCTGTTGTCTTGAATGCAACATCTGATTTTGATACCCCTTTTACGGTATTAAGTTTATTAGCAGTGAACGTCTTAATCCCAAGATTGTATTTTTTGGCAAATGCAATTAAGCCCGGCTCATTACCTTTTATGTCAATTGTAGCTATTGAGTGGATTGAGAGAAAAGAGAGATTGTTTTCTTCCATAGTTTTTCTGACTGAGTTTTCAATTTCACTTGCCGGCGTATTGCTGTTACAGCCGATGCCGATGGTGAGATTTTTGGGGCGCAGATAAAACTGATGGGCAGTTTGTTTTTTGTCATTCCTGCGAAAGCAGGAATCCAGTTTTTTTGCCTTTTTTTTCTGGATTCCCGTTTGCACGGGAATGACATTTAAATCCATTTTCTGTTTGTTTGTAATAAGCACATCTGCGTCAGCCGGATTTTTTATCTGTAAAAATTCAGCAGGCATTGAAATCTCAATATCCGAATACACTTTTAGTCTTCCACCATTTAAAAATCTTGTGGCTGTATTCGGCAGGGCATCCCAGTCATCAATAATCAGATCATTTTCTTTAGCCCATAAATCAATTGACGGCAGATCATTAACATCTGATGCGGTTGTAATAACAGCTTGCCCGCCGAGGAAATCTGCAATCTCTTTTGCAATTTTGTTTGCGCCTCCAAGATGCCCGCTCAAAAGACTGACGGCAAATTTCCCTTTTTCATCAAGCACAACAACAGCAGGGTCTGTCCGCTTATCCTTTATCAGAGGCGCAACAGTCCTTATGACAATGCCTGATGCCATGATGAAGATGAGATTCCCGGGCTCATTCCAGGCTTCGGAAACAGCTTCCGATTTAAATTTAAGAACTTCGACATTCGAATAAAGCCTTTTAATTTTTTTGGCAAGATTAAAACCATTATCCGTTATATAAAAAAGTGTGGTTTTAATATCTGACTTCTCACTTCCTGTAGCCATGCTTGAAATCCTTATCATACAATTTTGATTCTTTGCCGAGGGATTCTGATGATGCCCTGAGCGATTCTCCTACATATATTAACGCTGTTTTTTTTATGCCTGCGTCTTTGACGAGCGTATCGAGTTCTTTCAGCGTTCCCCTGATTACCCTTTGCTCAGGCCATGTTGCCTTTTCAATGATTACAACAGGCGTGTCTTCGGAATAGCCCTGCAAAAGTTCGTCCTTAACTTTTTCGATCATCCCCACACTTAAAAATATGACTATTGTCGCTCTGTGCCTTGCAAGCTCGCTGAGTTTTTCTGTTTCAGGCACAGACGTTTTTCCTTCAATACGGGTGAATATTACGGTCTGGCTTATCTCAGGGATTGTAAGTTCCTGCCCGAGTATTGCAGCGCCTGCCGTAGCAGAGGATACTCCGGGGATGACTTCATGCTCAATGTTTAATTTACGCAGTTTCTCTATCTGCTCTGATATTGCACTGTAGAATGCTGTGTCACCTGTATGAAGTCGCGCGACCTTTTTGCCTGATTCAACAGACTTTCGAATAATCTCGGTTGTTTCATCAAGCGTCATGGAAGCCGAGCTATAAACCGCAGCCTTTATGCCTTTGAGCAGTTCCGGATTTACGAGACTCCCAGCATAAATTACAACATCAGCGCTGTCAAGCAGCTTTCTGCCTTTAACTGTTATAAGTTCAGGGTCGCCGGGACCTGCGCCTATAAAATAAACCTTGTTCATTACCTCCCCTTTTTAACTATTATCATAGAGAAATAATTAAGGTCTTCTTCTTTGACACTGTTGATATTTTTGAATACCCTTTCATCCTCCATGCCTGCCCTTGATATATATATTGCATTGTTCAGTAAATTCATTTCAGTGAGGGTATGCATTATGCCTTCAAATACTTTATTAACCTTCATCAGCACTACAGTGTCAAATTTTTCCAGCGTTTCCTTCAGGTTCTCAATATAATTTGCGGGCAGGATTGCGATCTTTTCATCAGCAAGCCCCAGAGATATCTTTGCCTTTGCCGCTGAGGCGTTTATGGAGGACACGCCGGGTATTATATCTATCTTTAATTCAGGGTTCGATTCAAACAGCCTGTCATATAAATAAAAAAAAGTGCTGTAGATAGCAGGGTCCCCTAATGTGATAAATGCTACACCAATCCCTTTGTTCAGCTTATTGAGGATATTTTTTACAGTCTCAGCCCATTTTTCATCAAGTTCACAATCTTCTGGCTGTCTTCTGTCTTCTGTCCTCTGACTTCTTGTCTTCTTCATCGGGAAATGGGCTTCTATAATCTCTTTCCCCTCAAGGCTCAATGCCTTCTGTACGATAGACAAGGCAAGGCTGCTTCCTTCCTCTCTGCTTTTTGGAACGCAGATGCAAGGAACACCCTTTAGGATTCTTAATGCCTTCAGTGTTAATAGTTCAGGGTCTCCCGGACCTACGCCTATGACATAAAAGGTGCTTGACATGGTGTTTCTGATAACAGAAAAATATTATACAACAAATTCTTTTTTATTCGATACCACCCTTATGCCCAAGACACTTTGGCATGTGCTATCATAAAACATAAGCTTATTTTTAATAGATAAATGTCCTGATACTTTTATTAAAGCAGCTATTAAAATAGAATTCCTTAAGGATTGAGATAAGCGGAGGCAGCGAATGGCTGTTATACTTGACGGAAGAAAATTCGCAGATGAACTTAAAATAAAGATAAAAGATGATGTCAATGCGTTGAGCAGATTCGGGCTGGATGTCGGTCTCGCCCTTCTTCAATGCGGAGAGAACGCTGCCTCAAGGCAGTATTCCCTTGCCACAGTTAAGGCCGCGCAGAAGGTAGGGATAAAAATTTACGAGCACATCCTTCCTGAGACATCATCGCTGAACGAGATACTCAATGTTGTCCATTCTGTTAATTCCGATGAGAGGATAA
>DOHC01000116.1 GCA_003535475.1 Nitrospiraceae bacterium | reverse complement strand
GGAAAGACGCCCTTTTATCACTATTTTGACTATGTCTTCAATTCCTTCAAGATCAAAAAGGGCAAGAGAGACCCTTCAGTATTCAGGGATGTCTGTTCATCAATGGAGTTAAAACCTGAAGAAGCGATCTTTGTGGATGACAATACGGAACATATCAGAAGGGCATCTGGAGAAAGTTTGAATACAATACTCTTTACAAATGCGGATGATTTCGCAAAGGAGATGAACAAATGTTCCATTCTATTGATATGAAAAAAACAATATCCTTGTTAATTTTAATCCTGTTTTCTGTTATCCCTGCGTATCCTTCACCTATAACCGGAAAAGAACCGCAAGACGTGAAGGATAAGTTTTTTCCTGACGGCAGGGGCATTAAGGTTGAGGTGTGGATAGAAAATCTGGAAATACCGTGGTCGCTGATATTTCTTCCTGATGGGAGGGCATTGGTAAGTGAAAGGCCAGGAAGGATCAGGCTTATCAAAAACAACAGGCTTCAGGAAAAGCCGTACATTATCATAGACGTTGCCCATATAGGAGAAGGAGGCCTTATGGGGCTTGCCTTGCATCCCGCGTTTCCCAAACAGCCTTTTATATATGCCATGCACACTTACAGAAAAGGGGGAGATATCTTTAACCGGGTCATAAGAATCAGGGATCAGGGAGAAAAAGGGGATATTGATAAAGTGATAGCAGATAATATTCCGGCAGGAAAATTTCATAACGGCGGAAGGATATCCTTCCGCCCTGACGGCATGTTATATATCGCCGCAGGGGAAACATTCAATGCTGAGATAGCACAGGTCATTCAATCCCTTGGCGGAAAGATATTAAGGGTAACACAGGACGGAGGCATCCCTCCCGATAATCCGTTTAAAGGGTCTCCGGTATATTCATACGGCCACAGGAATCCGCAGGGTCTTGCCTGGCATCCTGAAACAGGAGATTTGTTCTCGTCAGAGCACGGGCCTTCAGGCGAATTCCTGAAATTCGGCAACGATGAAATCAATGTTATCAGAAAGGGCGGAAATTACGGCTGGCCCCAAGTAATCGGCTCTGCGGATAAAAAACCGTTTATTGACCCTCTGATTGCGTGGAAAAAGACAACCCCTCCTTCAGGAATGACTTTTTATGCAGGAGATAAATTGCCGCATCTCAGAGGCGACCTCTTTGTGGCAACCCTAAGGAGTCAGTCCCTTATCAGAATAAGAATAAAAAAAGAATCCGGCGGTTATAGAGTTACAGATATTGAAAGGTGGTTTGTGAAAGGTTATGATGACAACGGCAAATACGGAAGACTGAGGGATGTTGTGGTTGGTCCGGATGGATTAATCTATTTCCTTACAAACAACACGGACGGCAGGGGTAATCCGTCAAAGGGAGATGACAGGATATACAGGATAGTGCCTGAATGATGGATTCAGAAGTCTGTATGATATAATGTGGATAGGGACGCCTTACTTAAAGAGCGGGCGTAGAAGCTTATGCGCTACAAGCCCTGACGCAGGCAAATTCTGAAGATCAGAGGAGGATTGTATGGCACGGGTTAATTGCAAAATCCTTGATAACGGCGATGCCTTTCCAAAGATGAAGTTCAATGTGGTCAATAATGACGTAATCGTCTTGCCTGACAATTTCGGCAATAAATGGAATGTCCTGATATTTTACAGGGGACACTGGTGAATATTCTGCCGTCAGCAGTTGCTTGACTTCCAGAAAAATATAAAAGAGTTCGAAAAGAAAAATATACAGGTTATCGCAGCTTCTGCTGATTCATGGGAGCAGGCTCTCAATACAACAGAACGGTACAAGATTACCTTTAAGATAGGATACGGCTTGAACCCCAGAGAGATTTCCGGTCTTACAGGGGCATTCTATAACGAAAAAGAAAACTACATCCATGCCGCAGGTTTTATTATAGGACCTGATGGAAAGATAGAGAATGCTGTTTACAGCAGCAGGTCAATAGGAAGATTAGTCGCAAAAGACTGTCTTGAATTCATCGGACAGTAAGGAGGAGATCATGGAAAGGGAGGAACGTCCTTGAGAGACAGGGATATCTGATATCACAGGAAAAGTCGTTAGGGTAAGACATGCAATCGAACCGGATATGGTCTTTATTAAGGAGAAACTCAAGGAATACAACCTCAATACCGATAATCTGGACTACAGAGAATTTGTGATTGCTGCGGGAAACAGCCATATCATAGGATTCGGAAGGTTGAGAAAGACAGGGCAGATGTACGAGATAGGCTGTGTCACAGTGGTTGAGGGAAAAAGGAGAAAGGGTATAGGCTCGATTATCGTGAAACATCTAATAGAACAGGCGCCAGTAAAAATGGTTTATGTCATAACGGATATGGCGGATTATTTCAGGAAACTCGGATTTGTTGAGATGAAAGAAATAGCAAAGGAACTGATGGATGCCCTCGACACGACATGCAGGGTGACCGGCAAATCAGATAATGTGATTATGGTTCATTAAAAGACCCGAATGGAAAGTTTAATGGAAAGCTTAGACAAAGGGATAAGACTTTTTAATGAGGGCAGATTCTTTGAGGCCCATGAGGAGGGGGAAAAGGTGTGGCGCGATATGGAGGAATCTCCTGAGAGGTATTTTATTCAGGGAGTGATCATGATAGAGCAGCCTTTGTCCATTATAAAAGAGGCTAATATGCCGGGACGTCAAAGCTTATAGAAAAAGGCGCATGGCGATTAAATGCATCACCAGGAAAGCCGCTTGGAATAGATATTGAAGCTTTCCTTAAGCAGGTGAGTTCATTTCATTAAAGATTCAAGACATCCGAAGGGGATATTTCAGAAACGGATTTTCCGAGGATTAAGAAGGTAGGCGAAAAGAAGTGAATATGTTGGAAGTATATAACCGTTAAAAAAGGAGGCATATCATGGAGATAGGGATAGCAATAGCGATAGACAGGCTTATCAGTACAGTAAAGGAGTTCAAACCCGCTGATGTATTAGAAATACAGATGACCAATGCAGAAATGATTCGGGAATGCGCTGCGGTTATTGCCAATGCAGCAGAAGAGCAGATTATAGATGCCTTGAAAGAGGAAAAGAAGCATATCGAATAAAGAATATCTGAAAACCAAAGATGACAGAAGAAAAAATATACGACTGCATCATCATAGGCGCAGGCCCGGGCGGGCTTCAGGCTGCCATCTATCTCGGAAGATATAACAGGGATATTCTGCTTATTGACAGAGGGGGCGGAAGGACGCAGCATGCAAGGCACATTGAAAACTTTCTCACGCAAAAGGCGATTTCAGGCAAAGAGATTATTGAAATAGGCCTTGAGCAGGCAAGGAGCTTCAATGTCAAGGTTGAAAAAGGGACGGTCACAAAGGTAATTAAAACCAATCAATTTGAGGTTTACACCGGAGAAAAAAGATACCTATCAAGATTTGTAATAGTCTCATCAGGTGTTTATGACCATCTGCCGCAGATAGAAAACCTGTATAAATTTCTCGGCACAAGTTTCTTCACGTGCGTAGACTGCGACGGTTACAAGACGACAAACAAGAAACTTGTAATCATAGGCAACTCATTAAAAAGCGTGCACCTTGCGGTTGCTATGAAAGAGATGTTTACCAAAGACATAATGCTGGTGCTTTACACTGATAAATTGCCAACTGAATACATGGAAGAACTTGCAGATGAAAATATACGCTTAATTATAGGCAGTCCGGTGAAGATCCTCGGCGATGAAGTGATGGAGGGACTTGAACTTGAAGACGGGCAGAAGGTTGAGTGCGAAGTGATAATGTCTCATTTCGGCTATAAACTGAACGACGGATTTCTTTCGGAACTTAATCTCAAAAGGGACAAGAAAGGCTTTAAGTTTATAGTGAACAATAGTTATGAATCATCCTTAAGCGGGCTTTATATTGTCGGGCCGCTCAATCAGGGAAATGATCAGGCAGTTATAGCGGCAGGCGAAGGCGCAGTTGCAGCCATAGATGTAAAGAAAAGGCTGCTTGAGTTATGATATCAAGGGTTAAGCGTTCCATAAATCTCTCAATAAAGCAATAACCTCTTCATCTCCAACGTCATACCACTTCATGTATGCCTCTGCTACGGCAAAGGGATAGAATTCTCTGATATTTAAACAATAAATTTCAGCCACTTCAGGCAGAAGCAGATCTATGGAGCTTTCCGAGGCAGTGGGCACTGCTACTATAACCTTTTCAGTCCGTTTTCTTTTTACAAAGTTTACAGCCTCAAGCATGGTATAGCCCGATGCAAGGCCGTCATCCACAACAATAACAACCTTATCCTTTAAATCAGGAAACGGCCTGTTCCCTCTGTAAGCCCTGTTTCTTTTCTCAAGCACCATTTTTGTTTTTTCTATCTGCCGGTTTAATTCTTCCTCTGTAAGCCGCAGATTTCTTAAAAGTCTCTCATTGAATATTGCCTCTCCATCAGGTCCCAAAGCCCCAAATCCTGCCTCCGGATTGCCGGGTATCTGGATTTTCCTCACAATAAGAACATCCATCAAAAGAGCATTACCTTTTGCTATTTCATAACCTACAGGCACGCCTCCGGCAGGGACTGCCAATATGATAGTATCCGGAGAGGCAAGGTGTTTAAGTTTTTCAGAGAGTAATTTCCCCGCCTCAGCCCTGCCCCTGAATACGCGGATTTTGTTTCTTAAATCTAATTCTTCAATAAGCCTGCCCATATTTCACCAAGTTGCCCTTTAGTCCATATTACCAGAAAATACCCTGAGCGGGAATTCTTTCTCCCTTGATTTAAGAGATTTTTCCCTTTTCAAGAGTTGCAGAATGCGCTACTATTTTCGCCATAGAGGGGAAAATACCAAGTTAGTATAATTAGACGTTGAGCCGTGCCAAACCATTTAACATGGCAACCGAAGCTTCTTCTGTTGAAACATGAAAAATGTAACTAAGAAGGCTCCATGCCGTAAAGACCATTTATTATCTTAAGTTCGTCCTCTGTGTCATATCTCAGATACCCTGACGGTCTTCTCACATGAGTGTGGTTTTTCTGCTTCACAATACTTCAATAAATGGGCGTTTATAAATGCCCTGTCAATTGTGGCTGAGCTTATAGTGTCAAGTCTCTCTGCTAATCTCTCCGATATATCCAACTCCCCCATCTGCCTTAGCCTCTGAGCCTCTGTCCCAAGAATCGGCTTTAACCGCTGCCCGCAGGGATGGTCAAATACCGCCCATAATTTAGAAAGAACATCTTTAACATCACTGCCATAAGAAGCCTGCCTCTTTCTTGGCTTCTTTGGCTCTGTAAATGCCAACTCGTTAATCTTCCTGATTGCATACTTCCTGTTCCAGCCTGTATTTTTACAATACTCATCAAGCAATAACCCCTTGGCCTGTATGTCTGCCTTAAGATACCTGCCAAGCAATACCTTTAAGCACTGGTTCCTTGAATGCATATCCATCCTCTCCATGTAACCCCCTAACCATCGTTGGTTTACATTTTAGATGATTTAATGCGGCAGCTACATTTTTCGGGTTAATTCAGGGTATAATATGACTGTTCTTTGAGGTATAAGAGTTATGAAACTTGTCGCGATAGATATTGGCAACTCCTCAATAAATATAGGGTTTTTTATAGGAGAATCTCTGGTTATCCAGAAGATCAAAACTACCCCTTTGCTCCCTTCTTCAGATTATGCCGAGATGATTAAGGGGTTTATGGCAAAGGGAAATATAGACAAAATACCTGACGGCATTATAATATCTTCTGTGGTGCCGGGGCATACAGATGCTGTTAAAAAGGCTTACAGCATTCTGAGCAAAAAAGAGCCTGTAGTGCTGACTCATAAGATGAAGACAGGTATTGAATTTCAGATAAACGAGCCTGAAAAACTCGGTACAGACAGGATTGCGGCAGCCGCAGGCGCGTGTGACCTGTTTGGCGCTCCTGTTGCGGTAATTGATTTTGGCACAGCGACTACGCTTAATTTTATAGGGAGCGGAAATAAATATAAGGGCGGCTCAATTATGCCGGGGCTGGAGCTTATGCGAAATTCCCTTTTCAGCGGTACAGCACAATTGCCTGATGTTACGGTTTCCAAGCCCGTGTCTCCATTGGGAAAGGATACG
>DOHC01000063.1 GCA_003535475.1 Nitrospiraceae bacterium | reverse complement strand
GTATTTTATCCAAAGTGGTGCAATTGCTTATGGAACTGATGTCCTCCATAATATGGAGCGCAGAGAAAATTTGTCTCGATCCCTAAATCTTTAAGGATCTCTGTAATGTCTTTCTCCGAACTCCAGTTCTCAAGCCCCTGAAAATCGCCGTTTAACCGATGACCTACATCGGATGACATCTCATAGACCTTAACAGGGAATCCGTGCTTGCGAAGGACAATGGCGGCTGCCAATCCGGCAGGACCGGCGCCGATGATATTAATCGGCTCATTCATTATTCAAGCGCCTTTTTCTTTTAAAAACTTATCCCTGCACCCCTCGGAGCAGAAATAGAAGGTTTCGCCTTCACACTCCGTAGTGAAGGCATCCCGTTCCTCCACTTCCATGTTACATACAGGGTCTTTTTTCATACCATTAGTGATGCTACATAATCTCATATAAATTTGAAGGAATTATGAATAGTTGAATCATCTCACATCTGAACTCGTCTGGCAAGGGTAGTGTAGGGTTTGACGGAATCAGGAACAACTGTTAAGTTAGTCCTCCGGAAGGAGGAGAAGATACCGAGAGGCAACTGGAGTGCAGAGGAGAAACAGAAAATAGTATTGGCAGGACTGAGGAATGAGACATCAGTAGCCGAGATTTGCAGGCGTCACAGTGTAAATGATGTTAATGTATTACAAATGGAAGAAGGCGTTCTTAGATGGTGGATTGAATGCCTTAAGGGACAATGGCAGAACAAACAGCCAAGAGGCAGGTCAGTAGGACTAACTTTAAACTCGAAATAGTTGTTCCGAAAATGTCGGGCAGGACAAGCCCTCTGATTCTGTGATTGTGGACTGCGCGGTATAGCCGTTAGAAATCATGAATAAAATCGTAAAAAATAAAACCAATATTCTTATCATAGCTCCTCCTTATCTTAAATTATAGACTGGATTATCCTTCCCAAAATTTATAATCAACGGCGTCTGCGCATGACCTATCTCTTTTGATACCCCTGTTGTTCTTTGTTTTGAATATTCTCCGAGTTCTATAATGCCCACCCTGCTGTCATTGTTTTTATCCGCATTCTTATTGTTGTTCAGCCCGTCAAGCAAAGAATAAGTAAACAGTCCGTTCCCCTTGTATCCATCCAGCGCCTCCTGAACAGAGCTTGCTGACGCATAGATGTGAAGCCCCATCTTTTTTGCAAGCACCGACATCCTTGCATCGTATAATCCGCTTACAATGTAATCCACTCCTCCTGCATGGCAGGTATCGAAGATAAACAGCTGACTTAATGATTTTATCCTCTTTGACATCTCCACTATCTCATTTGAGCTTATCAGATTGCTGTCGCTTACTGTTCCGTCAAAATCATGGGTAAGCATGTAATACTGGTTTTGTAAAAGTATTCCATGTCCGGCAACAAAGAGTATGAAGCTGTCCGAAGGTTTTATCTTATTAGCAATGTCGTTAATCCTATTGATTATGTTTCCCTTTGCAGCATCCTTATCTGCTATCAGCTCAAAATGAATGTTTTCTGGTTTATACAGGGTGGCTGATTGTTTCAAAAATCTATCTTTCATGTCTATTGCGTCTTTTACCGCATATTTAAGGTTGACTTTGCTGTCTTTGTATCTATCTATGCCGATAAAAAGCATGTAAAGATGCGGTTCTTCGCCTTTGATATTTGCGTTAAAACTCATAGTCTTCATATAGCTCTGGACTGTATTTTGACTGTTAAAAGCAGTAATGCTCACTTCGTTTTCTCCGGGGACTGCATCTATCTCTTTACAATCCTCGTATGTTTCTCCTTTTAATTTGCTTTGAATAGGGCTTATTTCTCCTTTAGAAGTTATTTTTATTCCTCTCATCTCCTCATAGATTGTTTTGCCGCTCAAAGCTGCGAGTTGTTTTGGAGAGCCGGTCTTTGCAATGTCTTTATAGAAACCATCAGAGTGAACGAGCTTGCCGTTATGGAATAGTCGCACCTCTCCTATTCCGCCGCCTGTGCTTTTTGCCTGATAGCAGACCTTCACTTTTGGCTGATTTACATCTTTAGGCAAAGCAATGAATTCAACAGAGGGCGGAGGATTTTTGATTGCATCATCTATTGTGAGTGTAATCAGACTGCTTATGTCTTCTCCTTTTAGTTTTGCCGTAACAATGTCAGGGCGGTAAAAGACATCGTAGAACTGGTCTATGCCGTAAACCTTATTGCCCATGTGGATATTGAGATATTTATGGCCGTTCAGAGATGAGTTGTAATAGCCTTCAGGTGTGATAACTATCCACTCACCGTCTGTGAAACCGATGAATTGGGCGATTTCCTTACCTGTATCCAGATTCCAAATTCTTGCCGTGCCGTCACCACTGCCGGTAATCGCTCTCTTGCCGTCAGAGGAGTAAACAACAGAATAAACGGTAAGTTTGTGTCCCTGAAAGATGGCGACTCTTTTACCTGTAACTATATCCCAGAGTTTGGGGTTGTTGTCAAAGCCTCCCGACAAAGCGAATCTTCCGTCAGGAGAGAATGCTATGGAGGAAACGGAGATATCCTGCCATGTCCTAACCTCCTTACCAGTCTCTACATCCCATAGCTTGATGGTATTATCCCCACTCCCGGAAAGAACTTGCCTGCTGTCAGGAGAAAAGGCAACAGAATTAACATGGTATTTGTGCCCTCTAAACGTCCGTATCTCCTGTCCCGACGAAATATCCCAAAGCTTAAGAGTTTTATCCCGGCTTCCCGACAAGGCATATTTGCCATCAGAAGAAAAAACGACAGAGTGAATTTTATCTGTGTGTCCCAAGAAAGTTTTTGACTCTTTTCCTGTTTCCGCATTCCAAAGTTTGAGACTATTGCCGGTGCCTCCTGATAAAATCAATTTGCCATCAGGGGAAAAGACTGCGGCCCCCTGCCCTGCAAGTTGATTTACTTCCCTGCCCGTTTCCACATCCCACAGCTTCAGCGGCCCGTCATAACGGCAGTCCAAAATTAGTTTTCCGTTAGGGGAAAAAGCCAGAGACGAAACTATGCCTGTTGTTTCCCGGAATGCTCTTATCTGTTTGCCGGTAGCTGCTTCCCATAAATTGATAATGCCATTAACGTTACCAGATAATGCGTACTTCCCATCAGAAGAAAAGGCTACTGAGCGAACCCAGTTGACTTTACCTTCCAGTTTTTTTACTTCCTTTCCGGCAGGGATGTCCCATAGTGAAAGATTTCTGCTTCCTGCAAGCATATATCGCCCGTCAGGGGAAAAGGCTACTGAGAAAACTGAAACCTCACCAGCGGCAAATGTCCTTATCTCTTTGCCCATAGATATATCCCAGAGCTTAACTGTTTTATCCCAGCTTCCTGACAGTGCATGCCGTCCATCCGGTGAAAAAGCCACAGAAGAAACTTCTGCGGTATGCCCTCTTAATGTTGCAATCTCTCTGCCGGAATCAACATCCCAGAGCTTGAGATTTTTATCCTTGCTTCCGGCAGACAGTGCATAGCTTCCATCCGGTGAAAAAGCTACTGAGCTGACAGCATCTGTATGCCCTGCAAATGTCCTTATCTCTTTGCCCGTAGATACATCCCATAGTTTAATTGTTTTATCCCAGCTTCCTGACAATATCTGCCTGCCGTCAGGAGAAAAGACAATAGAGCGAACTGTATCCTTATGCCCGAAAAACGTATTGATCTCTTTACCTGAGGAAACATCCCAGAGCTTGATAGTTTTATCCATGCTCCCTGACGCGGCATACCTTCCATCAGGAGAAAAAACAGCGGTAAAGACACCTCCGGTATGACCCATGAAAGTTTTAACTTCTTTTCCCGTTACTGCATCCCAGAGAATGATTTTCTTGTCCATGCCGCACGACAGTACATATCGTTCATCAGGAGAAAAAACCGCCGCACTCACAAAGGCAACATGTCCCGCAAATGTGCGTATTTCTCTCCCCATTCCCACATCCCAGAGTTTGACCGTCTTATCCCCGCCTGATAAAACATATTTTCCGTCAGAAGAAAAAACAATGGACTGGACGCCTGAATGCCCCAGTTGCACAAATATCTCGGGCCCCTGCTTACTGCCTGCTGGGGTAAACTTTTCAGCGGCGAAGGTTATATTTGAACTTAATAAGATAGCCGCAGAGATTAAAATTACTGAAAGCAATCTGCGCATCATTTCATGCCTCCGGTTACTGCCTTAGATTTATAAACTTTGAAATGTTGGCTTGCGTCAGGAAATTTTGATACCACAAAAGCGATAATGATTATCAATAAGAAAAAGGCAATATAGCGAAGTCGTCTTGTTCCATATAGAGATGCAAGGAGCACAAGGATACCTGCCAGCACAAGGCATATAAAGCCTGCCAGAGGGTCTATAACCATCCCCCCTATTAAGATGAGGAACACTGATAGCCCGATGAGAACCTTAGGATCTGAGACCTTTAGCCCTGTTTTAGCCATTTGTCCTGCTTTATTATACCGCACCCTACTCCAAGCCCGTAATCCTCAAGTCCTTCGGATATTCCACCCTGAATTTTATTTTAAGATTCTTCTTCTCATTGGGCTTAAGCCTAAAATCCCATGATATTATCCCGTCGTCAGAGATTTTTGCATCTTCTTTTTTTGGAGATTCAAGAGCGACCTTTATCTGCTCGTTTTTCGAGACAGGGAAATTATCACTGATATTAATGCCGATCTCTTTATCTTTGGCGCTGACAATGTCAATCGCATATTCATAGTTTATCTGCGTATCCTTTGAAAACACTCCGGAATATTCGGTAAATTTCTTCAGGAGCTTTTTCTCCATCTTAATGCTTTCATCAACTCCAAGCGACAAACTCATCTCATCATCAGGAAGGATTTGCTTATCAACAGATGTTGTATTCACAAAACGCTCATCTAAAAATATACTCATCTGCCCTGATAAGATTGGAAACGGAAACGGATTTTTGAGCGCTGCCCTGAGATATGCGTATTTTGAAAGTTTGGGAACCGCATAATAACTCAATTTTGCATCTTTAGCCGAGGATGCGATTAAAATTCTATGCGGCTGGTTGTCTGACGGTATATTGACCTTGCCCGGGATTATAAAGCTGAATGATGTCGCCTCTGCCTTTATCTTCGGCTCTTCGAATCGCTGCTCCAGCGCTGTATCAGAGGCCTTTCCCGCGCTCATCTCCAGCATCTCCGCAGCTTCAATAGCCTTCTTGTATTTATAAACCACAGGCCTCGGCTTGTAAATATCCACATACCATGCGGAAAGCTCCGGAGCAGGCCCGTAAGAAGGCCTTGCCGTAGAAATCTCGATATTCGCATTCTTCCAGTCCTCTCCGGTAGACTGGGTTATGACTGCAAAGCACGCAATATCAATCTTTCCTGCAGCAGAGTCCGCTCTTACATCATACTGCGGAGACCAGCCTGCCTTTGTAACGATGTAGGAAAGCCCCAGATTAATCTCCCTGTCTGCATTCGAAAGCAAACTGATTACGATGGTTTTGCTTTCATCCCTTGATGAGCTCAGGTTTTTAAGCTCATTTTCCACTGCCCTCTTTTCTTCATGGAGCTTCTTTATTTTATTTTCGAGTTTTGCGACCCTCTCATAATTTCCCGATAATACCTTTTCTATAAATTTAGCATGGGACTCGACCTCTGATTGTGAAACCTTCTGGTTTTGCGGAAATGGAACTGTCTTCTTTAAAAATTCGACAGAGCTGTTTATAGCAGAGATTTCGTTTGAGTTTGTATTTATGATCTCGTTAATGCTGTCAAGCCTCGACTGGAGCTTCTGTATCTTGTCCTGAATTGTCCTCTGGAGATATGTCTTTTCAATTTTGACATTGGATATCCTGACAGCAGCCTTTTCCTTAATATTCACCTGAACCGATTCGTCCGTTAAATTTACAGTCAATCCGGAAATACTTATGATATTTTCACCTTTCTTAACCGCAATGCCTGCCTCTTTCTTTATCATTGCGCTGTCCGGATAAAGGATAATGCTCTGGATTTTTGGGATACTCTCTATTTCTGCAGGAGATGCCCACGCATCATTAAAAAACACAAAAGAAAAA
>DOHC01000175.1 GCA_003535475.1 Nitrospiraceae bacterium | reverse complement strand
TTCGTCTATTCTTATGCCTCTGAAAAACCGGAGGTATCTCAGCCGGATGGTTTTCAGACTGCTCCCATCTATAAAAGCGGGTTCTGCGGATGGTCAACTGGCGGAGAGTGCAAAACTGATTCAGATTGCATTAAGGGCGGCTGTTCCGGTCAAGTATGCCAGTCCAAAAAAGAAGGAGCTGTTATTACGACATGCGAATGGAGAGAATGTTATAATGCCAATAAATACAAAGTCTCCTGCAAATGTATTGAAGGCAGATGCGAATGGGGTAAATAAGGATGAAAACAAAAAGGATAACTGAGAGTATTCTTGACACAATACTTTATCTTTCCGGCCTTTTCAATTTAATCCTTGATGCATTTAAAAATCTTCCTTCACTTAGGATGAATCCTGTGCGCACTGTTTTCTCCAGGCAGATATACTTTGCCGGAATTGAGACTTTGGGCAAGATGGTGATTATAGGGCTGTTAGTCGGGATTGTCATTATAAGCCAGATTGCAAGTCTCATAGGTGTAGGAAGGGGGGACCTTATAGGGAAAATACTGGTTTGGGTTGTAATCAGAGAGTTAGGCCCGCTGTTCGCCGCAATAGTAGTGATTGCAAGAAGCGTTACCGCAATATCTGCTGAACTCGGCTCTATGAATGTGCAGGGCGAAATTGTGAGCATTGAAATGATGGGCATAGACCCTGAACGATACCTGATAATGCCAAGGATTATTGCTCTTACATTATCAGCGGTCATGCTGACTTTTTATTTTGAACTTGCAGCCATACTGGGAGGCATAACTGTCACATCGCTATTCTGGGGCATTCCATTTGAGCAGCATACGACGGGTATATTGTCCTCCCTAACCATTCCAGAGTTATCAGCATCTCTTGTGAAAAGCCTTTTGTTCGGGCTAGTAATCGCTGCCGTAAGTTGTTCTCAGGGACTTAAGGTCAGCGGAAGCATAACCAAAATACCACAGGCAACAACAAAGGCGACAATGCAGAGCCTATTTTTTGTGTTTATCTTTGATGGTATAATAACCCTTATATTTTTCTTATGATTACACTTGAATGTGCAAGCCTTAATGGATTTTTAGATTGTGCTTCATTGGCAATCTCCGGTGGAAGGGCCTGTGTTGTTTTGACAGAAACCGAGTTCGAGAAAAATCTCCTCCTGAGAATATTCACAGGGCTGACAAGGCTGGATTCAGGTAAGATTTTTATTTTTGGCAAAGAGGTATCATCTTTTTCAGACAGTGAACTCAATGCAGCGAGGAAAAGAATAGGTATCGTTTTCAACAATGGGGGGCTTATAAGCAATCTTAAGGTCTGGGAAAACATAATGCTCCCCTTGTCTTATCATTCATCCTTATCACATCATGACATGGATGAGAAAATGATAAGCATTTTGGGTAAAATAGGCTATGATGATGACCTGACAATACTTCCGGGCCCTTTGCCTGTTTTCAAAAAGAGGCTTGCAGGGTTTGCAAGGGCAATGCTTATGGAACCGGATCTGATTATTTACGATTCAGTTTTTGACGGCATGAGTTCTGATATCAGGAGTAAGGTGCTGGAAACAATTACTGCGTTCCAGCATGAAAAAGAGGGCAGGGCATCTCTGTTTCTTGACATGGACGAAGGCTTGCTGGATTATATTAGAGCAGACAGCATTTACACGTTAAAGAATGGGAAATTTTATGAGAGAAACTGATCCGAGATTCATAAACCTGAAAGGTAAACTCGGATTATTTTTTATTGTCGCAGTTATAGGGATAATAGCTACCTTAGTTTTTATCGGGGTTGAGCGCGGTCTCTTTACGGCTAAATATAAAATTTATTTTACGGTTGATAAGGGCACAGGATTTTTTGAGGGGATGCCTGTCAAACTTTCAGGGTTTAAGATTGGGAAGATAGACTCCATGTCGCTTGATGAAAATGCAAAGGTTAAGGTCACACTTTTAATCAGCAAGAAATACAGCAAATGGATAAGGCAGGATTCAAAGGCAATACTTACGAAAGAAGGCTTCATAGGCGAGGGCGTTATAGACATTAGCGTGGGCAGTGCGAATAAGCCTGTTATCGGAGACGGAGGCGTTATCCAGAATGAGAAGGCAAGGGGACTTGATGAAATTGCTGAAGAGATGCGTCCTGTGATAGGCGAGATAAGGGATATCATAAGTTATGTAAATGATCCGAATGGCGACATTAAGCAGACTATTTCAAACCTTAAAACATTGTCCTCCGGCCTTAATGCAACAAAGGAAAATGCTGACAAGCTCTTAAAGAACGCTGACAGTAATATTTCTGGCGTTTCGTCTGATGCTTCCAAAACCCTTAAGAATATTGATTCCCTTGTAAGCAATATGGACAAAACAGTTTCGTCTATGAACGACAAAATAAATCCTGTGATTGATAAACTTAACAGAACAATGGACAATGCAGAGAAAACAACGGCAAACCTTAAGGATGCGGTAGAGAAAGCTGCTCCGAAAGTGCCGCCGCTTTTAAATAAAGGCGAGGACGCTCTGAGCGACACCAATGAAGTGGTGAAGTCTTTAAAGCAGATATGGCCTATACGCCTCTTTATTGAAAAGCCAAAGGACAGCCTTATTCATGGAGACAGCTATGAGTAGGCAAAATTTAAAATGCAAAGTTCAAAATGCAAAATTGAGGAATTTTTCAATTTTGCATTTCCAATTTTTAATTTTACTGTTCACTATTAACTGTTCACTGTTTACTGTTGCCGGCTGTGGCGGCGCTCAAACCCAAACACTGTCCGCCGTTAATCTGAGGGCAATCGAATACAACCAAAACGCTGCGAAGGCTATGGAAAAAGGCGATTATGAAAAGGCTTTAGCTTATTACATGGAAGCCCTGAAAATAAACCGCTCAATTGAAAATACAGAGGGGATAGCCATCAACCTTATAAATATTGCCGTTCTATATCAGAAAAAAGGGAATCCCTCAAATGCACATGATGCACATGAATTTCTTGATATAGCCTTTTCCATGCCTGATTTAAGCAATGACATCAGGTCAGATGCAGCGTATGAGAAGGCAAGAATTTATTTAAAGGAGAAGAATATTGCAAAGGCAAAAGAGTGGGTTAACAACTCTTTGTCCCTTAATAAAGAGCTGTTTGAAGGAAGCAGGTGGAATCTCATGGGAAGGGTTTATTTTGCAGAAGGCAAATACGATGAAGCTCTAACAATGGCAAACACCGCGCTTAAGCTCAATATTGAAAATAAACAAAGAGGCGAAGAGGCTAACTCTTTGAGGCTGATGGCAGAGATAAATGCACAGAAAGGCATTTATTCAGAATCAAAAGCGCATTATATAAAAGCTCTTGAAATAGATAAAGAGCTCGGAAATAGCAAAAAGATTGCCATGACTCTCAGGGGAATAGGAATGCTTTCTTTAAAGCAGGGGCATTTTCAGGATGCCGTAATTTTTTATATGAGGGCTTATGATGTCAGCAGCAACTCCGGGGATACGGAAGGGACTTCAGAGGCGCTGGATTTTATGTCAGATGCATACCGGAAATCAGGCGATGAAAAAAAGGCAGAGGAAATGATGAAAAAGAAAGCCGACATAGAAAAAGAGAAAAAGGAATAGATGCCAGATGAGATTTGATGTAATTACAATCTTTCCTGAGATCTTTAATGCCTACCTCAACGAGAGCATCCTTAAGAGAGCAGCAGAAAGAAACATTATTGGAGTAACGGTCCATAATCTGAGGGATTTCACAACTGGCAGGCACAGGACTGTTGATGATTATCCTTATGGCGGCGGGCCGGGCATGGTGATGAAGCCCGAGCCGGTGTGCATGGCGATTGAGGCGCTCAGATCGCGCTGGCCGGTTCGGAGCCCGAGAGTGCTGCTGATGACTCCTCAGGGCAGGCGGTTCGACCAGAAAATGGCCGAAGAGCTTGCCGGGGAGGACTACATTGTGGCGGTGTGCGGGCGCTATGAAGGAGTGGATGAGCGCATCCGTGAGCATCTGGTGACGGACGAGATCT
>DOHC01000299.1 GCA_003535475.1 Nitrospiraceae bacterium | reverse complement strand
AGAGAATGCCGCAGCCTTTCCACTCGCATCTCCGATCCAGAATGTCTTAAAATCAGGATTTCTGTAATGGACGCTTTCCACAATCTTCTGTGCCTCTTCCGTATTTATGCCTGCCTCTGATACTTCTTTAGATACCTGTTTAAGTAAAGAGAGCCTTGCATTAAAGATGGTCTCTATAATCGTGCCCAAGGACTCTATAGTAGGGAGATAATCCTGTTCAACCCTTTCTCTTTCATGACTATGGAGCCAGAAATAACGCTGGACCAGCCCGAAGGTTATCGCAATAAGGGTTACAAACAGGAATGAGAAGACCAATATTTTTCTAATAGAAAATTTCATTTCCTTTTAAATACCTTTGTCCCGCGCATGATTCCTTCATAGTCCTTCGTCAGTTGAGGCATGAAGGTCTCTGCCTCACCCAGTACGAGATAGCCGTTTTTTAAAATAAACCCGGAAAGGCTGTTTAAGACCTTCCTGCAAATCTCCTTTTCAAAATAGATGAGGACATTCCTGCACAGAATGAGATGATAGTCTGAGAATACGCCTTCCTTCGGCGTTGTAAGCGTCGTAACATCGTGATATGCGAATGTCACCAAGGACGTTATTTCCTCTTTCAGGTGGTAAAAGCCGTCCTTGACATCAAAATACCTGTCGAGATAGTATTTTTTGACCTCTAAAACAGAGTCGGCTTTATATGCAGCCTTTTTCGCATCTTCAAGGGCAGCTCTGTCAATATCAGTTCCTATAATAAAGACCTTTGGAGAGAACGCTTCTTTATCGATAATTTCTTTGAAGAGTATTGCAACAGAATATGCCTCTTCACCCTTTGCGCATCCTGCGCACCATATCCTCAGGGTATCATTCTTGAATGTATCAAGAAGCTCTGGAATGACGATTTCCCTGAGCGCTTCAAATACAAAGGGATTTCTGAAAAAACAGCTTACCTTTATGGTAATGGCATCCATCAGGGCATAAAGCTCCCCGGGATTTCCCTTAAGATAGTCAAGGTAGGAGGCATAGTCAGGGATTCCTGTCCTCATGAGCCTGGTCTCAAGCCTCCTGCCTATGGTGGTCTGCCTGTAGACAGCGAAATCAACTGCACTCAATTCCTTCACATACTCAAGCAGACTGTAGAGTTCCTCTTTATTATTGGCGTCCATAGTTGACATATATACTCTATCTATTATCACACCTGCCATTTTTTAGCACCTGTCAAAAATGACAGGTGCTTTTTTTTGCGTTTTCATCTTTCATAAATACATAAATAAAAAATCCCAAAAAGGAGGGCGATATGGCATCGTTAAAACAACAGGAAAGGAAGAATCCGGAAAGCACTGAAAACTACTCAATATTCATTCACGAAGGAGGGCTCATTGCAAAAAATCTGATAACAGAGGAGGAAAAGATTCAGGCATATCATCTAAGGCACAGGATATTTGCACAGGAACTTGGGTGGGTACCTCAATCAGAAAACGCGTTGGAAACAGATAGTTATGATGATTATGCGATACCCTTCGGGGTATTTGATGGAAACAGAGTAATGCTTGCGCATATAAGGCTGATATCGGCCGGATACCCTTTCATGATAGAAAGAGAATTCAAATCTCTCATCAGTCCGGAGCATATAAGTTATCAAGGGGAAAATGCAGTTGAAATATCAAGAATATGTATAGCGCCTGAAGCAAGGCCCGGGATGGTTTCCGGGAACTTCGGCATACATCGCATATCAATGTTTCTTTATAAGGGTGTTTACCACTGGTGTCTGAAGAACAACATAAGACACATTTATGCTGTCGTGGAGCATAAGGTCTGGAGGTTATTGAGGGCAGCTGGATTCCCGTGTAAACTGATAGGAGAGCCTAAGATAATGCCAGACGGCGCAAAGGCTTGCGCAGTTATAATGGACTGGAGAGAATTTGAGACATTAAATGCTGAAAAACGTCCGGATATGCTGAAATGGTTTACCCAATTGCAATCAGCCCTTGCTGAACGGCAACAGAAACAGCCTGAAGCCTATTTACAACATCAAGTTTTTGTTTGATGTTATTGATATGAAAATTCACAGTCCTCTCGCTGATGCGCAGGATCATTGAGATGTCCCATGAACTCTTACCCTGCCCCAGCCAGTTAAGGACTTCTATCTCTCTTTTTGAGAGAGGAGGAATATTCTTTTTGCTTTGCTGATTGGTTATGCGCGTAATTACCTGATGGAAATGGGGAACAACAAGCTCCAGTATCATTTCTGTACGGGTGTTGTATTCTACTGAATTTCCAGATATGGAAAGTAAGCTGCCTGTATTGCCTGCGGGGTTTTTTTGCCCGTGGGTAAATCCGTCCTGAAGTCCAAAATCTTCTGCATGATATAAAAATTCTTTCGGGGTAAGGTATTTTTTGAAAGTATCCTTCCATCGCTGCAATCTAAAATTCGTAAAGTTCTCTTTTACGACTGAGTCTATGTCATAGAGGTTTTTGCTTGTATAAACATCAAGCCATTCAATAGGATAAGTTATATTTATAATTTTATATGAAACTACCTTTCCATAATCGTCAGACTTGGCAAGCCCGCTGATAGCAAAATCATACGAAATCACTTCATGCAGCCTATTCACAAGTTCTTTAAAATCTTCTTCGTTTGAACAAAGGAGGCTTGTGTGGATTAACTCCAGCAGAGTAATGGCATCTCTCTTGGACAATAATTTATTAAAAACCATACTATAGTAAACCGCTTAATGCAGAATGTCCAAATTTACCCCGTCCTCATAAACAGACCATATCAAAAAATACTCCGTCTGTCAAGGGATGCTGCCTTTTCTGTCAAGCCAAAATAGAAATGC
>DOHC01000311.1 GCA_003535475.1 Nitrospiraceae bacterium | reverse complement strand
AGAGCTTCTTTTTCTACGTCTGAATAAACGGCTACTGTCTTTATGCCGAGTTCTTTGCAGGCACGTATAACCCTTACCGCAATTTCACCGCGGTTTGCTATTAAAATTTTCTTAAATAATTCCATGTTTTTATTTATACCGGCTCTATGAGGAAGAGCGGCTCGCCGTACTCCACCGAATGCCCATTCTCAACAAGCATCCTGACGACTATGCCATCCACCTCTGATTCTATCTCGTTCATAAGTTTCATCGCCTCTATGATGCACAATACCTGTCCCTTCTTAACCCTTGCGCCTGTTTGTACGAATAGTTCCGTCTCCGGGGATGCTGACCTGTAGAACGTCCCTACTATGGGTGAGGTTACTGTAATAAGTCTCTGGGTATCCTCTGCCGGTTCAACTGCTGTTTTTTCATGCGCAACCACAGGTCTTGACAGTTCAATTGCAGACAGCCTCTTTTCTCTCCGTATCTTAACCTTATTGCCGTCTTTTTCTATCTGGAGTTCTGTGATGTCGGTATCCTTAAGCAGTTCTATAAGTCCTTTTAAATCATCAATTTCCATTTTTCCCTCCAAGGGTCATAATCATTTAAGACAGTAGACCCTACTTTACTCTCTCCATATATTCAGATGTTCTTGTATCAACTCTTATCATGTCTCCCTCATTTATATGAAAGGGCACCCTGACCACGGCCCCTGTTTCCAAGGTTGCCGGCTTTCCGCCTCCGGATGCTGTATCGCCTTTAAAGCCCGCAGGGTCCGTTTTTACAACTTTGAGTTCAACGAATGTCGGAATCTCCACGCTTATAGGCACGTCCTTATGATACAGCACCTTAACCTTCATATTCTCCTTAATAAACCTTATTGCATCGCCAAGTTGTTCACTCCTGAATGGCATCTGCTCATAAGTCTCTTCATCCATAAAGTAATAGAGATCTTCCTGCGAATACAGATACTGCATGCTCTTTTCCTCAAGCCCTGGGGTTTCAAGTTTCTCGCCTGACCTGAATGTTTCCTCAAGAACAGCGCCGGTTTTAATATTCCTCATCTTTGTCCTGACAATAGCCCCGCCCCTTCCCATTGTAACGTGCTGAAAGTCCACTATTTCGCACGGTTCACCTTTGAACTCAACTTTAAGGCCTTTCCTAAAATCACTTGTCGAAATCAATACCACCCTCCGCTGTCATCCTGAACTTGTTTCAGGGTCTCATTTAATTTTATATTTTCCAGATGCTGAAATAAATTCAGCATAACAAATTGTATATTAGATAACCTCCAATTTCCTCGGCAGTCTCGTCAGCACTTCAGCCCCTTTCGGCCTCACAAGCACCATATCCTCTATCCTAATCCCGCCTACTCCTGGGACATAAATTCCGGGCTCTACTGTAAACACCATGTCCTCCCTGATCCGCTCTTTCCTGTTCCATGTTATATGCGGTGATTCATGAACCTGAAGCCCGATTCCATGCCCTGTGCCGTGTCCAAAAAATCCGGCATATCCTGCCTTTTTTATAATATCCCGTGCAGAATTGTCAATCTCCCTGCTGTCTATTCCTGGCGATATTGCTGAAACAGCCTTTCTGTTCGCCTCCAATACTATCCTGTATATTTCCTTTTTCCTCCCAATATCAGCGCCTTTCATAAGCAGTGTTCGTGTCATATCAGAAAAATACCCCTCTGCCTCTCCTCCCCAGTCTATGACAACAAGGTCTCCAGCATCCAGCCTTTTCTCTGACGGCTTTGCATGAGGCATAGATGAATTCCTGCCTGAAGCAACTATTATATCAAATGGGATACATTTACACCCTCCCTTTTTGAGATTCTTCTCAAGCATCATTGCTATCCTGCTTTCTTTTGCGCCTGTTTTGATATAAGGCTTTACCTCAAGAAATGCTGATTCCGCACGTCTTACAGCCTCTTTGATTGCTGCCTTTTCCCTGCCTTCTTTTACCGCCCTGAGCCTTTCAACAAAATCCTTAAAAGGTTTAAGAACCATGCCCTTTTTTGAAAGCGCATCAAAAAATCCGTAAGAAACAGATGATTCAAAACCAAGCCTGTTTATCCCAAGCTTTTTGGCAAGCACAGAGACGGTTCCTGCTCTCTTCTCTTTCTCAATAACAATATCCCATCCCCTAACCTCGCTTTCTGCCTGCTCTTGATATCTGAAGTCAGTAATAAAAAAATTCGCTGCCTTGGTTATCAACAGGAATCCTGAAGAGCCTCTGAATCCTGTAACATACCGGACATTATTTATATCAGTTACAAGAAACCCGTCAATACCTTTAAAAGACGCTCTTATGCCGGCAAGCCGTGAGTTCATCTGGCTTAGTTAGAAAGAATGGTTTTTACAGCCCTGAGGGCAAGAAGGTAGCTGTCTCCGCCAAATCCGCTTATCTGGCCTGTTGCAACCTCGGCGATATAGGATTTTCTCCTGAATTCTTCACGTTTATGAATATTGGAGATATGCACCTCAACAGCAGGCTTGCCCACTGCTGATATGGCATCTCTTATCGCAATGCTTGTATGTGTATATGCGGCAGGATTTATTATAAGCGCATCGTAATCTTTCTTCTGAATGGCATCTATCATTTCAGCCTCACTGTTTGACTGCATTATCGAGAGCTTCATGCCAAGCTCCGCAGCAAGGGCTGTTAATTTATTGTTCACATCATCAAGGGAAAAAGTCCCGTAAATCTCAGGTTCCCTTTTCCCAAGCATATTCAGATTAGGCCCGTGTATGACTAAAACCTTCAAAAATCCTCCCTTCAATTGTCATTGCGAGGCAAAGCCGAAGCAATCCCCAATCAAGTTCGGGATTCCTCGCTCCGCTCGGAATGACAAGTGGTATACATTTTATCAGTTTTACTCACTTAAACTCAACTGCTTCTTCCTTTGATGCCCTGAGCGGAGGCAGGGGAATTTTTGAGGGATAACCAACAGGAACTATTACAACAGGCTTTAAGTTCATCGGGAGATTGAGAATCCTTGCAACCTCTTCTTCACGAAATGCGCCAACCCAGCATGTGCCGAGTTCATTGTCAAAGGCAACAAGCATCATTGCCATAATACTGCATGCAACATCCTGAATAGAATAGAGAGAAACTCCCCTCTCTCCGTATTTGCCGGATATGCGGCTGTCAGTGCAGCCTACTATAACCAGCGGAGCATCTGCAATAAACCCCTGATTCAAAGCAGCCTCAGCTACCTTTTTTTTTACTGCCTCATCCCTGATAAAGTAAAACTTTCTTGATTGAAGGTTCCCGGCGCTCGGCGCCCATACTAACGACTCCGTCAACTTATCAATTAACTCTTCCGGTATTTCTTTTTTCTGGAAGTTACGGATACTTCTCCTCTTTTTTACTGCATCCAGAATATTCATAGGATTACCTCCTTAACAATGCAGTGAACTTTCTAAAGTCTTAGCAGTGTAAGACCTGAGACAGGGTCAAGTTCTCTGACGGCATTCACCCCATCTATCTCCACAATAACCGCCTCAAGGACAATAAATGTCTCTGCTTTTTCTCTTAGACATCCGACTTTGACATTGTCCCTTTTCCCGAATGCGCCATGAAGATGCACCTTGGGCTCATCGCCCTGATAAAATATTGTGCCTACACCTAAGATTTCATGGCTTTCTCCGAGTTCCCTCCACATTGGAACAGGAGGCATTACATCTTTCTCAGGGCCTACAACGATTTTCCCTTCGCGCATCCCTCCCACAAGATAAACAACAGCAGCCTTTATGTTCTCCTTTTTTGCTACGCCTGCGAGATTGGAAAGCACATCCTCTTTATCTTCAAACCTTGCAACCACAACCCTTCCTGTCCTGCCGACCTGATACTTCATAAAATTCGTCTCCTTCTATGCTTTCTTTCTACGGGCTATTATATCATGCGGCTAAAAACCAACTTATGTTAAAATATCACATCCGGTAAATCAAGAAAGGTTTCTCATATGTTTAACATAAAGGTAGTACAGCCCACAAGGCTTGACCCTGAAACAAAATTCAAATTCCAATGCCATAAGGATATAAAGTGCTTCACAAAGTGCTGCAGCAACATTGACATAATGCTCACGCCTTATGATGTTCTGCGTCTGAAGAACAGGCTCAAAATGTCATCCGAGGAGTTCCTCGAAAAACACACATTCTCAAAGATTGACGAGAAGTCATCGCATCCCTATATATATATCAAAATGAATAAGGATGAAAAGAGAGGCTGTCCTTTTGTAAGCTTCCCTGAAGGATGCGCGATATACACTGACAGGCCCGTAAGCTGCAGATACTATCCGATTGGTCAGGCAACCCTCAAGAAAGGTATCGGCTCAAGCGGACAGGGCATTCATGAGGAGTTTTATTTCTTTGTGCGGGAGCCGCACTGTCTCGGTTACGGAGAAAACACGGAATGGACTGTTGAATCATGGAGGGCTGATCAGGAGTCAAGCCTCTATGATGAGATGAACAAGGAGTGGAAAAGCATCCTCATGAGAAGGAATCTTCCGGGAAAAATAGAACTTGCCCCCAAGAAACAGACGCAGTTTTATATGGCAAGCTATGACCTTGATAAATTCAGGCGGTTCGTCTTTGACAGCAAGTTCCTTGATGTTTTTGATATAGATGAAGAAGAAATAGAAAAGATGCACACAGACGAACTTGCCCTCATGAAGTTCGGGTTTAAATACCTTAAATATCTCCTGATGATGGAAGAGAGCCTTAAGGTAAAGCCTGAGGTATTAGAGGCAAAAAAAGCGAAGAAATAGCGGCATAGCTGCAAACCGGCATTGGACAATTTTCTTATAAAATACCAACTTGACCACAGAACAAAAAAAGCCCCGCTTCAAAAAAGCGGGGCTTTTAATAAACTTTATTTAAAAGCTAAAACTACTTTTTCTCTTCCTTCTTCTCTTCTGTTTTCTTCTCTGCCTTTGCCTTCTTTTCCTCTTTAGGCTTCTTTATGCTCTCGTAGCCTATGAATTCAAGCACAGCCATCAGCGCTCCGTCATTAACCCTGTTCCTTGTCTGAAATAGTCTCAGATAACCGCCGTTTCTGCCGCTGAACCTCGGCGCTATCTCGCTGCGACTCCTTCGCAAAGTACGCTGCTGCTTTTTT
>DOHC01000183.1 GCA_003535475.1 Nitrospiraceae bacterium | reverse complement strand
AAATCTAAAAATAGCCAATAATCCTGCCCCTGTGCTATTATAACTGGGAGGAATTTTATGGCATACAGGGATTTGAGGGATTTTATAAATCTGCTTGAAAACAGAGGACTTTTGCACCGCATAAAGGCAGAAGTTGACCCTCTGCTTGAAATATCCGAGATTACAGACAGGATGTCAAAGAGTCCATGCGGCGGAAAGGCATTGCTGTTTGAAAATGTAAAAGGCTCTTTTTTCACTGTTGCCGCAAACCTCTTCGGCTCATTTGAAAGGATGTGCCTTGCGCTTGAAATAAGCAGGCTTGATGACATAGCAAAGCGGATAGAGGACTTGCTTAATCAAGCGCCGCCGAAGACATTTCTTGAAAAGATTGCGATGCTTCCGAAACTTATTGAGCTTTCGCAGTATCTTCCTAAATATGTTAAAAGCGCGCCATGTCAGGAGGTCATAGAAAAAGACAACCCTGACCTTTCAAAATTTCCAATAATAAAATGCTGGCCTCATGACGGACAGGCAGAAGACGAAGGGCGATTCATTACACTTCCGATGGTCTTTACAAAAGACCCTGAGACAGGAAGGCCCAACTGCGGGATGTATCGCATCCACATATACGATAAAAATACAACAGGAATGCACTGGCATATACATAAGGACGGAGCACGGCATTATGAAAAATACAAAAAATTAGGCACGCGTATGCCTGCCGCAATAGCCGTTGGAGGCGACCCTGCCGTAATTTATTCTGCAAGCGCACCGTTGCCTGAGGCAATAGATGAGATGCTTTTTGCAGGCTTTTTGAGAAAGGCTCCGGTAGAAATGGTGAAATGCATAACAAATGATATTCAAGTCCCTGCAAACAGTGAGCTTGTCATTGAGGGTTATCTTGAGCCCGGAGAGACACGCATCGAGGGGCCATTCGGAGACCACACAGGTTTCTATTCTCCTGCAGAGCCCTACCCTGTCTTTCATGTGACATGCATCACCCACAGGAAAGACATGATATACCCTGCAACGCTTGTAGGGAAACCTCCGATGGAAGACTGTTATATGGGCAAGGCAACTGAGAGAATCTTTCTCCCATTACTGAGACTTGATTTTCCCGAGATAAAGGACATAAATCTTCCGATGGAAGGCGTATTCCATAACTTTGCTTTAATCTCAATAAAGAAAAGCTATCCGGGACATGCAAAAAAGATAATACACGGGTTATGGGGAAAGGGACAGATGACGTTTGCCAAGCTGCTCATCGTTGTTGATGAGGATGTTGATGTTCAGAATCTTTCATATACTGCATGGAGGGTGCTTAACAATGTTGACTGGAAGCGGGATGTGGTCATATCAGAAGGGCCTCTTGATGCGCTTGACCACGCTGCAAACTGGCCGAGATACGGGGCAAAGATGGGCATAGATGCGACGAGGAAGACTCGTGAAGAGGGGATGATGCGTGACTGGCCCGAAGAGATTCATATGACAGAAGAAATTAAGAAACTTGTTGATAGAAGATGGAAGGAGTATGGATTTTAACCCTTTTTGTCATTGCGAGGAAGTCGAAACGACTGACGAAGCAATCTCTCTCAAAAGCTGTCAGCTGACAGCTTAGGCTAAGATTGCCACGCTGAGCTCGCAATGACAGAAAAAACCAAAGAGCAGACACGAGGTAGCAATAAACCATATGAACAAGCTTTTCATAACATGGCTCATTAACACAATAGCAATAATGCTTGCTATTAAATTCGTTCCGGGGATAACCTTTTCCGGTGAATGGTGGGGCATTCTGCTCACAGGCATTGTCTTCGGCATTGTGAATACGTTCATACGCCCTATTTTTAAATTATTCGCCCTGCCCCTTATCATATTCTCACTTGGACTTTTTACATTTGTGATAAATGCTGCAATGCTCGGCATCACTTCATGGGTATCGGAAAGAATGAATCTGGGTTTTCATGTTGAAGGTTTTAAGTCTGCTTTCATAGGAGCGTTTCTCATCAGCATCGTAAGCCTGGCGCTCTCCTGCCTCGTGAACGGAGGAGACAGAAAACGGCATCTGGAAAGCTGAGAGTTTTTCATGTGTTTTTCTCTTGTTTACTCTTTAAGACAGGTATAAAATATAAAACTTAGAGAAGCAACAAAGACAATCACAATGGAAAAACAATCACAGACAAAGGGCATAATCAGGTCTCTCGGTCTTGTCTTCGGTGACATCGGCACAAGCCCTATATATACAATTACAGTCGTATTTCTACTCCTGAAACCTACGCATGACAATGTTATCGGCGTCCTGTCTTTAATAGTCTGGACACTTCTAACCCTTGTCACAGTGCAGTATGCATGGCTTGCCATGAGCCTCAGCAGAAGGGGTGAAGGCGGCACAATCGTTTTAAAAGAGATACTGACATCTCTTCTTTCCTCTAAAAGAAGTGCAGGAATTGTCCTTATAATTTCAATCGTAGGGATTTCTCTTCTTATCGGAGACGGCGTAATCACGCCTGCCATCAGCATACTAAGCGCAGTGGAAGGTTCCCGTTTAATGCCAGGACTTGAAGGCATTTCAAAGACGGCAATTATCCTGATCGCCTCGATGATTGCCATTGTGCTTTTTGTTTTTCAGAGCAAAGGCACAGAGAAAGTAGCCGGAGCATTCGGCCCGATCATGGTTATATGGTTTACATCCCTCGCAACAGTTGGCATTTTATCTATTCTCGAATCGCCAGAGATCTTAAAGGCGTTTAATCCGTACTACGGAATACAATTTCTATCAGATAATGGTTTTATAGGATTCATAGCCCTCGGAGAGATAATACTCTGCGCAACAGGCGGCGAGGCATTATATGCAGACATGGGACATCTTGGCGGGAAACCTATACGGCAGGCATGGTCAGGAGTCTTTATCGCCCTTGTACTTAATTACCTTGGGCAGGGGGCATTCTTATTAAGATATCCCGAGACAAAGACCATGCTCTTCGAAATGGTTCTCCATTACACAAAAGGTCTGTATATTCCTTTTCTGCTGTTAAGCATCGCAGCAACCGTAATAGCATCGCAGGCAATGATAAGCGGAATGTTCTC
>DOHC01000094.1 GCA_003535475.1 Nitrospiraceae bacterium | reverse complement strand
ATGCAGCTCCTGCGGTGATTGTGTGAAGGCATGCAGGAAAAATGCCCTGTTTCTTCCAACAAAGGGCTCGACCCCCATACTAATGGGCGAGTGCAATGGATGCGAGGCGTGTTTGATGGTATGTCCAACAAATGCCATTTACAGAGGAGAAATGCCTGTTGGAAAGACATATAAGACTGAAAGGGGAAATCTAACACTATATACAGGTGAACTCATCCCGGGAACCGAGGAGAGTTCATTTGTGGTTAACGCCCTTAAAAGAAGGGTCTTCAATGATGCACATGATTTTAATGTAATCATAGTTGATACATCTCCGGGAACACACTGCAATGTTATAAACGCCCTTAAGGGAGTAGATACGGTTTATGCTGTGACAGAGCCCACGCCTCTGGGCGCCCATGACCTTGAGTTAATTTTAAGGCTCATTGATTTTATCGGAATAAGCGGAAATGTTGTCCTTAATCGCTCTGACCTGCCGGGGTTAAGCGATAAAATTGATTCCATAGCGAAGTCGCATAATACAACGGTTTCAGTGGATATACCCATGGATGATTTTCTGTTAAAAAGCTATGTTGAGGGAATCCCTGTTGTGAGGATGTATCCTGAGACAGTGAGTTCAAGGAGATTTATTCAGATGGCAAGAGACATTGCAGAGGGTTATCTAAAATGAAAGAAATAGTGATATTAAGCGGCAAAGGCGGAGTAGGCAAATCATCCATAACCGCCTCACTGGGATACCTGCTGTCAAAGAAATATAAGGTGGTTATGGCTGACACGGATGTGGACGCCCCTAATCTTGACATAGTGCTTGGAGCAAGGCTAAGGGAATATAACGATATAAAGGCGTCTGGAAAGGCAATAATAGATTATGAAAAGTGTACAGGATGCATGAGATGCGTTGACGCCTGCAGATTCTCTTCAATAATAGAGGCAGAAAAACCAATCGTGATCTCCTTTTCATGCGAAGGCTGTGGGGCATGCAGCATTGTATGTCCTGAACAGGCGATAGAGATAAAAGAGATAACAAATGGAAGGATAAACATCTTTGATGTAGAAAATATGCTTATTGTTTCAGGCGAGCTCATTATCGGAGAAAGCAGTTCAGGTCATCTGGTAGATGTTGTAAAGAAGACTGCAAAGGACAAGACAGAGGCGTCAAATGCCGATTTGATACTGGTTGACGGTCCTCCAGGCATAGGCTGCCCTGTTATATCATCAATAAAGGGTTGTGATTATGTGATAGCTGTAACAGAGCCCACGCCTTCTGCATTGAGCGATATGAAGAGGCTTATAGAGGTCATAAACTATTTCAAGACATCCACCGGTATAGTAATTAATAAGTCAGATATACACCCTGAATCAGCGCAGAAGATAAAGGATTTTGCGAGTGAAAAAGGTTTTAAAATCCTTGCAGAGATACCTTATGATTTAAGCATTCCGAATGCTATAACACAGGCGGTTCCGGTTGTCAAGGCATATCCGGAATCGCAGTCGTCAACAGTAATTAAATGTCTTTCAGATAAACTGATAGATTTAATTCAACAATAAGCTTAAGGGGGGAAAGTATTATGAGCCAAGAGAAGGAATCTATGAGCGAGGGAGCCAGTTGTCCTTCAAAGAAACTCCCTTCACGGGACGAAGTTGAGGAGATAAAGGAAAGTTTGGCGCTTCAGGACAATCTACGAGATGTGAAACACAAGATAATCGTCCTATCAGGAAAAGGCGGCGTTGGCAAA
This sequence comes from Nitrospiraceae bacterium, assembly GCA_003535475.1. Classification (GTDB taxonomy): domain Bacteria; phylum Nitrospirota; class Thermodesulfovibrionia; order Thermodesulfovibrionales; family UBA1546; genus UBA1546. The sequence continues at coordinate 2,056 of DOHC01000094.1, read as the reverse complement.
AGCACGGTTGCCGCAAACATTGCAGCAGCCCTCTCTCTGAGGGGCAAAAAGGTCGGGCTGGTGGATGTTGATATCCATGGTCCGAGTATTCCCAAGATTATGGGTCTTGAAAGTTCCCGCCCTGCGACTTCCTTGGACGGATTAGAACCTGTTCAATACAGCCCAAACCTTGTTGTAATGTCAGTGGGATTCTTACTTCGTGAAAGAGATGATGCAATCATATGGAGGACGCCGCTCAAACACGGTTTGATAAAGCAATTCCTTGCAGAAGTCAATTGGGGTGAACTTGATTACCTTGTTGTGGACTGCCCTCCTGGAACTGGTGATGAACCCCTCTCTGTTATTCAACTTCTTGAGAATGCCGATGGCGCTGTAGTTGTTACGACTCCCCAGGATCTGTCCCTCGCTGATGTGAGAAAATCCATAACTTTTTGCCGTGCAACGAATCTGCCTGTTCTTGGTGTAGTGGAGAACATGAGCGGGTTTATATGCCCGCATTGCGCTAATACAGTTGATATATTTAAATCTGGCGGCGGAGAGAAGATGGCATCAGAAATGGGAGCGCCTTTTTTAGGACGAATACCTATTGACCCAAAGATGGTTGAATCAGGAGACAGCGGGAAACCCTTTGTGGAGTCATTTGCAGAGTCCGAGACATCAAAGGCATTTATCCGTATCATAGAACCGCTTTTAGCCCTGGCAGGAAGGATTAGAAAAGAGGAGGATTATAATGCCAACTTATGAATATATCTGCGGAGATTGCGGAAGACGATTTGAGATAACCCAGTCAATGAACGATGCGCCGCTGGACACCTGTCCTGAATGTAACGGCGTGGTGCGAAGGGTGATCTCTGGTGGGAGCGGATTTATCTTAAAGGGAAATTCCTTTAATAATGCCGTCCTGCCCCGATGCGGGAAGGAGCAGACATGCTGCGGCAGCAAAACACCCTGTGAAACGCCTGAATGTGCAGGCTGATGATACGCATTTATGATTGAAACATGGATTAGAGAGATAAAGGCAGAGGACAGCGACGGTAAAGTCGGGATGATACTCATTCATAACGGCATTGTAAGGGCGTTCTCAAAGGATGGCAGTCCGGTGAAAGGAATGCGACTTGCTTATGACAAAGGGCAATTGGAGGCTGTGCTTAAAGATTTCAGGTACAGGGATGGCATTGTGAGGATTAAGGTATGGATTAATGAAGGAAACCTTAAAGTAGGTGATAACATAATGTATGTGGTTGTCGCAGGACGATTCAGGACGGACATTATGCCGGTGTTTGAAAACCTTATAACGACGATAAAGAAAGAAGTGGTTATTGAGACCGAGATATAAAGGCGTCTTATGTTAATGGAAGCTATATCTTTCAAAAAAGCCCTTGAAATAACGATTAACAACATTCAGCCCCTTCCCACCGACTATATTACCATTGAAAGGCTAGTCGGCAGAGTAGCGGCTGAGGACATATTCTCGCTTGTTGATTCCCCTTCCCATGATGTATCGCTTAAGGATGGTTATGCCGTAAAATTTGAAGATATAGAGATGGCGTCAGAGGAGAGTCCCGTTTATTTAAGGTTAAAGGGTTCTCTTATGGCAGGCTCATCAGCGCGGATGGAGATAATCCAAGGACACGCAGTAAAGATTATGTCAGGCGCTGTAATACCTCATGGGACAGAGGCGGTTATATCCAATGAATTTGCCTCTGATGACGGCGTAAGCGTAAGAGTCGTCAATAATGCTATGCCGGGGCAGAACATACTGCCGAGTGGAACAGACACAAAGAAAGACGAATTGATAGTTGAAAAAGGTGCGAGGTTGAGACCGACTCAGGTTGGACTCATCGCAGCAGCCGGACATTCATCACTAAAGGCATATATAACTCCCCGCGTGACAATAATAGCTACAGGCGATGAGGTTTTGGCGGTTGGAATGCCTTTCCAAAAAGGAAAGGTCTTTGCGAGCAATTTGATTACCATTTCAGCATGGTGTTCCTTTTATGGAATGCAGAGCAATACAGTCATAGTGAAGGACGAAGGAGATGCGATCAAGGATGTC
>DOHC01000182.1 GCA_003535475.1 Nitrospiraceae bacterium | reverse complement strand
TCTCAAACCACTCATTTGCCTGAAACAATTTCTCTTCATTAGTAATCTTTGCCTCTACTTGTTTCTTTTCCTTCTTATCCTTTGTCTGTGCCAATTGTTTCTTTAATTCCTCAATCTCCTTTTGACTCTTATCATAAGCATCCTGAATCTTTTTGTAATCAGCAACAACTGATTTTTCCTTAACCTTATTTGCCATCGCTTTAATATTATCAGGATTGACCTTTGCCTTTATCTTTACCCAAAAGCGAAAACCATCGCCGACAATAGTCCTTTTCTTGTCAAGTATCTCCACTTCCATAATCCCTGATGTCAGAACCTGTATCTCATCTTTGGTTAATTGAACATTCTCCACTTTTGTATAACTCTCAACATAAGTCCCTGCCTGCTCAAGGGCAATCCTCTTTGCATTAAGCAATGCCCTGCTCTCTGCAACACTTGGAGTTTCTCCATCGCCCATATTGTATGCCCCTTCTGAAACAATCTCCTTGACCGCTGTAAAACCATGTGAGGGGTAAAACAAAAAAAGAGCAATGGTCATAATTGCAAAAATATGTCTCATATTACACCTCCGTATCGGATACGGGGACAGTCCCCTGTCATTCCCATATGATAGCAATAATATAAGATACCAAAATGTTGGTCAAGGTAAATTTCACATCTCGGGTTATGCAATTCAGGTTATTGTCCCATATATCTTACTTAATGTTATAATTTACAATGCTTAAAATCGCATCAGAAGGTTATCCATTCGTTGCATTTTTTGCAGTTATTACCATAACCGCTTTCGTATTTGGTAATGTCTGGATAGCTCTTTTCCCATTTATACTCACCGTTTTCATGCTGTATTTCTTCAGGGACCCTGAGAGACAGATACCTGATGGAGAAAATATCTTTGTATCTCCTGCAGACGGCAAGATAATACTGATTAAGAATATTCAAGGAGACACTATCCCATCTTTATTGAAGGGCAACAAAGATGTCATTGCGAGGAGCTTTAGCGACGAAGCAATCTTTGAAAGCGAGATTGCCACGCCTTCGGCTCGCAATGACATGGCAGAGGTATTTACTGGTGAAAACGGATTTATAGAAATAAGCATTTTCATGTCGCCATTCAATGTGCATGTGAACCGCGCGCCTTGTGACGGAAAAATCAAAAACATACAGCACAATAAGGGAAAATTCATGGCTGCATATAAAGACGATGCGTCATTCAAAAATGAAAATATCGAGATGGAGCTCGAGACAAAATATGGTGACATACTTGTAAGACAGGTTGCAGGCTATGTTGCAAGAAGGGCGGTATGCAGGGCAAATATCGGCGACAGCTTAAGGCGCGGAGAGAGATACGGAATTATTAAATTCAGCTCAAGGCTTGATGTGTATCTCCCAAAAGAGACCGCTATTAAGGTAAAATTAGGAGATAAGGTAAAGGCAGGAGAAACTGTGATAGGGGTTGTTGAATGAGAAAAGGAATATACATATTACCGAACAGCCTGACAATGTGCGGGATGTTTGCAGGGTTTTATGCAATACTCGCAGCGCTAAAAGGCGACTATATCCCTGCTGCATGGGCGATAATGATAGCTGTTGTCTTTGACGGCCTTGACGGCTGGCTTGCACGCCTCACAAGCAGCACTACGAGGTTCGGGATAGAGCTTGATTCTTTGTCAGACCTTGTATCCTTTGGAGTTGCTCCTGCTGTAATACTTTACAAATGGTCTCTTATGAACTTTGGAAGGATAGGATGGGCAGCCGCATTCCTTTTTGTGGCATGTGGCGCTCTGAGGCTTGCAAGGTATAACGTCCAGATGGGCTCCACTGAAAAAAAATCATTTACAGGAATGCCCATTCCGGCAGCGGCATCCATTGTTGCAGCAACGGTTATCTTCTATCAGGAAATGAACTGGTCAAGTCCAAAAAACGCTTTCATACTATTCCTTGCCTTCGTGCTTTCAATACTCATGGTCAGCACGCTAAGATTTCATGGCGCAAAAGAGCTTGATTTCAAAAAGAGGAAACCTTTCTGGATACTCGTTGCCATTGCTGTGGTCTTTGCTATTATGATTATGCATCCGGAGATAGCATTGTTTGTTTTTGCAATGATATATCTAACTGCAGGCATAATAGAAAACTCATACATTTATTATAAGAAGTTTAAAAACTTACTGGTTACCGAGGGAAAGCAATGAGGATAGTAAGGATATTTGACACAACCCTTCGCGACGGCGAGCAGTCACCCGGCGCGTCAATGACTGTTGATGAAAAGATTCAGGTCGCAAAACAGCTTGCGCGCCTCGGAGTTGACATCATAGAGGCAGGTTTCGCGATAAGCTCGCAGGGAGACTTTGATTCAATAAAGAGAATCGGAGATGAGGTTGAAGGGCCTGTAATATGCAGCCTTGCACGGGCAAAAGAAGAAGACATAAGGAGGGCATGGGAGGCATTAAAGGATGCCCGCAAAAAGAGGATACACACATTCCATTCAACTTCAGACATACACCTTAAATACCAGTTCAGGGTAAGCCGCGAAGAGGCGTTAAGGAGGTCTGTTGAAATGGTAAAACTTGCACGTAGTTTCGTTGATGATGTTGAATTTTCGCC
>DOHC01000125.1 GCA_003535475.1 Nitrospiraceae bacterium | reverse complement strand
GTTCAATATGAATATCCGAAGCCCCTTTCTCGTAGGCGTCTATAATTATCTGGTTCACAAGGCGCACTATGGTGTTGGACTGTTCGTCGTACTCCGATTCTATAGCAACTATTTCATCCTCATCCTCTTTTTTGATGTCTATCTCTGCGAGGATGTCTGACATTGAACCGGCAGCGCCAAAGTCAAACTCAGGAGCTTCAAGGAATTTAATTATGTCATCCCTTAAAGCAACCTGAAACTCATACTCATTTGCCTTAATAAGGTTTTTTACATCAAGCGCCTTGGCGTCTCTGGGATTATCTATCAGGATGACTGCTTTCCTGTCCGACAGCGAAAGGGGGACCCAGTAGGATTTTTTGAGATAGGCGACATTAAGGCCCTTAAGCAGTTCTCTTTTAATAAATACGCTGGGGCTGTATTCAACAAACTTGCATTTATAGTACATGCCGAGGGACATTCCTATGTCTGATTTTTTGACCTTATAATTTTCCATCAGGACTGTTTCAATATCTTTTTTCTGCTCGCGCGCAAGCGCAGTAGCTGCTTTCAGCTCTTCATCCGTAATGATATTGTGGCTTATCAGGTAGTCAAATCTGGTGTGAAGCATCTTTGACTGATTCCTGAAGGCAATGCCGAGCACGCGAGCCATCTCCTCAACGCTCTTTTCGTCAACTTTAGTAAATCTCGGCTGGCTCTTTTTGTTAATCAACTGTATGACGCCAAGGATCTTATTTTCAAAGAGTATCGGAGCTGTAAAAATCTGTTTTGTAGTGTAACCTGTTTTCTGGTCCCAGCTGCTGTCAAATTTTAGGTTCGGGTCTATGGCGAATAGTTCTTTTGCGTCATATGCGTCTCCGATATTTACCATTTTTAAGTCATGCGCCGTGTATCCTGCAATACTGGAATGAGATATGGGAAGCCTGATTTCCTTAATAGCTGAGCCTGTGAGGTATTTTGAGATGAGCTGCCGCTTTATGGGATCTATGAGGTATATGGTAACTCCTTCGGCGTCAAATAGGCCTAAGATGTCATTTTTAAGCTGGAACAGAATCTCGTTAACATTGTTGGCAGCGTGTATCCTGTTCGTTACAAATTTCAGCTTTTCAGTGAACTGGAGCTGTTTCTCCAGTATCTGAATCTTATATGTCTCGCCGGTTTTTTCAGCAGCCATATTGCCTCCTGCCTTATTATCATATCTCTATTACAGGATAGTTTCAACCACTTTACCCTATTGCCAAATCCTTTGCCTGACTTTAAAATGTCTTATGCCTGATATAAAGGTTCTTTCTGTTGACTTAAGAAATAAAATCGCTGCCGGAGAGGTAGTGGAACGTCCGGCGTCTGTTGTTAAGGAACTCATAGAAAACGCAATTGACGCTAAAAGCACAGAGATAAAGATAGAAGCGCTTTACGGAGGCAAGAGGCTAATCAGGGTTTCGGACAACGGCACAGGCATGGATGAAGAAGACGCGCGTTTGTGTTTTGAGCGCCACGCCACAAGCAAGATCAGCAGCGATGCTGATCTGTTCAATATCAGGACAATGGGGTTTCGCGGAGAAGCGCTTCCTTCAATCGCAGCGGTCTCAAGAACAAAACTTATCACAGGATTAAAAGGGGCTGACTCCGGCATATCAATAGAGATCGCAGGCGGAGAAATAAAAGGAATAAAAGGCTCCCCTTTTTCAGGGACGTCTGTTGAGGTGAAGGATTTGTTCTTCAACACGCCTGCAAGGAGAAAATTCCTCAAGACAAACAGCACAGAGCTTTTTCATATTATTGACTCTGTAACAAAAGAAGCGCTTTCGCATTATGAGATTGGATTCAGGCTTTTGACTGAAAATCAGGAGACCATGATTTTCCCAAAGGCATCAGGGCTCAGGGAGAGGCTGATGCAGGTATACGGCGATGAATTTATAAACGGGCTGATAGAGGTTCGTAAAGAAGAGGGCAGTGGGATTATAAAAATAAGCGCATTTGTCTCTGATATAGGGAATTTCAGGAACAGCAAGGCGCATCAATTCATTTTCATAAACAAGCGGCCTATAAAAGATGCTTCGCTTTCACATGCGGTATACAGCGCTTACGAAGGAATACTTCCAAAAGATAAACACCCTGTATTTTTTCTCTTTTTGGAGGTTGACTCTCGAAAGGTTGATTTTAATGTTCATCCGACAAAGAGAGAGGTCAGGTTTGAGGACAAGGAGGTCGTTTACCGGTTTGTGAATGCAGGAATACGCGATACCGTAAAAGGCGATAGGACAGAGCATGTAAAACCATTTACAGAATCCCCATCAATGCAGTATGCCGCTGCAAATTATGAGGAGACAGGCGAGGTTTTGCCTTCTCATGTCTCGGAGAATCTTGAACTCCCGTACAAACCTTTCCTGCCTTTTGTCTATCTCGGTGATACATTCATCGCTGTTTCAGGCAGAGGGGGACTGAGCCTTATAGACCATCATGCTGCCCATGAAAGAATTCTTTATGAAAAATTTCTTAAGAAAATAAATCTGGACTCGCATCAGATGCTTTTCCCAAGACAGGTAAATCTTTCGCATAAGGAATACATGGTTATCCTTGAAAATAAAGATTTCCTGAATGAGCTTGGCATTGAGATTGATGATTTCGGGCATGAGACGATAATTATCCGTTCGCTTCCTGACGCGCTTGCCGTGGCTGACCTTAGAGGAATACTCTCTGATGCTGCATCTGCAATAACAGAAGGAGACAGGCCGGACAGAACATTAAAGGAAGAGATTGCAGCAAGGATTGCCTGCCACAAGTCAGTGCGCGGGAAAGAGATACTGAACCAGTCAGAAGTCTCGCAGCTTCTTTCTGACCTTGAAAACACAGAGCATCCAGACCAGTGCCCTCACGGAAGGCCGACACGAATTTTCTTTTCACTGGATGATTTAAAGAGGATGTTTAAGAGGAAGTAGTTTTATGGCCCCGTCTCTTGTTTTTATTTGTACAAAGTGTTATATTTGGTACATACAGAGCGAAGGAGGATTTATGCCTGTAAAAATTCCGGTGAGTGACGCAAGAAAGAAACTGTCAGAAATTTTAAAAGATGTCTCTCTGCACCCTGAACATGTCTATGAGATTACTGTCAATGACATTGTTTTTGGCGAGCTTCATGCGCCGTCAGCAATAGGTTTAAGAGTTGGGGCTGGCGATTCACTTTTTAAGGCGGTTGAGCAATTAGGTGAAGGGGAAACAGTCAGAGGCAGACAGAAGACCGCCAGAGAACACAATAAACACCTCTATTCATAATCGCTAAACATGATAGAATCCATAGGCAAGGTCTTTTGCGACACCTCCTTTTTCTATGCAGCGCTTGACGAAAATGATTTTGACCACGACCGCGCAATTTCATTTGCACAATGGATAAAGGAAAACCATGTTGCTGTGCTCACAACATGGGAAATTGTCATTGAAACTGTAACGCTTTTGCGCTACCGTCTGAACTATAAAGGCGCTGCGGTTTTCATAAAAACAGTTCTTCCAAATCTCAATATTATCTATCTCTCTGACTCTGACAGGGCCAAGGCGCTGGATACATTCCTGAAACTTAGCAAAGACAAAAAGATTTCTCTGTGCGATGCGATTTCTTATACGGTTATCAAGGAATATCTTGAAGGTATCCCGTGTATCGCCTTTGACGCCGACTTCAGGGCAATGGGGTTAAGGGTTTTGTAATTCTTTTGAGGATGCTTTAAAGAGAATGATCGAAGGAGACAGCAGGAAAATATACCTGCCCCCTTTATTTACCTTTATCTATTTTACTTCTTATGCTTTATCTTAAGATTCTTTAGCTCCTCGATTAACTCTCCGTTAGTGATGAGTCCCTTTTTCCTTAGAAGATTAATCAATGCCTCTTGGGTGTAGACGTTACTCATAATCAGTTCTTCAAGGGTTACCATTTCTTTTAAATCAAGTTTTGTTGCCATTTATTTGCTCCATAAACCTCTTAGGTTCTCTCTTGCCTCTTTCTCGTATTGCCTAAAATCTTCTAAATACTTGAAGGGATATTTGGTATATGCAAAACCGTAACCCTGCTTAATTATCTCAGCATTAAGGAATGTTTCATCTTCAAGGTAGATATATGCAAGAAGTCTTCCGTATTTGTCTCTTTTCTGCCAGTCATATTCAAGCCTTACCTTCTTGCCTTCTACCATATGTTTTGTGAACTCTGAGGCTTCCTTGCCGAAATACTCAACAGGTTTTAAAGGATGAACAGTTTCAGGGGTATCAACACCTATGAGACGGACTTTTTCTTGCTTGCCTTCTATTTCAACAACAATAGTATCTCCGTCTATAACACGGGTGCAGAGATAGAAGTCCTGAGCAGTAACAAGACTACTCAGGACTAATGATATTACCAGCAGTAGCAGGTAGGACTTAGTGTGCCATCGCAACATACAACCCTTCCTGAAGAATCACAACCGCATTGTCCACCATGCCAAGAACAACAACCGCTCCTTTGTTCTTTGCTTTCTGATTCAACCTTTGCAAGCTTTTCTGTAGAATCTTTTAACTCTGTCTTAGATGTTATTGGCGGTCTACAGACTTTACAGGGAACATAACCAGCTTTAATAGCCATCTCTGGACTGTTAAACTTAACAAGGTTTGAAGGCTTAATTTTCTGCGCCCATCGACAATCAGGGTAATGATATTTATTGGAGTTCTTAGAAGCCCAGAACTCACCAGCAAGGGCAACAGGGACAAACAACAGAAGAAAAATTGAAACTACCAATAAACGTTTCATGGTGACCTCCTTTATTCCATCTCAAAGGTTCTATATTCACCCGTTGAATAATCATAAACTTCGACTTCAACAGAACTGCCATACCTCTTTATTGATTCGACTTCAACATCCTTATATTCTCCAGTTCCATAATCGTATATTTCTATGTCTTTTCCACTCCTTACCAAATTGCCTTTTCCAATCTCTATATAACTTCCTTTTTCGTAATCATAGCCATCCCATGCGAATATAAACATAGGCATTAATAATAGAGAAAATGTTAATAGAATAATTATTTTTTTCGTGGAGAACCTCCTTCTAAAATTGCTGAAACTAAAGGCTCCCATTTCTAAGCCTCTTATCTACTTTTACAAAAAATATTGAAACAGTCATCAGTATCCCCGAAACGAAATCTATAAAATGCCATGTATCACGCTTGAGATGAAATGGGATTATGGGATTGAATATAAGCGTCATAATGCCAAGTATCCACGCCCATGCAGTCTTTCCATTTTCATAGGCAACATACGCAAAATAGGCGCTGACCCCGCAGGTAATCCATCTTAGCAAGGTGTAGTAGCCATAAGAATGGCGGTCAAGCGCCCAGAATAAAAGAACGGCAGTTACTATCCTGCCCCATACTGAGAAATGAAGTAACTTTGCCATATTTTACTCGAATGGGTCTTTTGTTCCTTCTTTTCCTGTGTATGGGTTCGTGTTACCTTTAGTGCCGTAATTATCTAACTTCGTAGTATTAGGTTTAGTTTTATAATGAGGTTGCACATATGTTCCATCCTTTTTGTAATACCCTTTTACATGAGTGCTTTTTGAGCCTGAACTTGACCTGTACCCACCTTTACTGCCAGCAAAGGATTCTGATGCAAAAAATAGCAATAAAATAAATACTACTAACACCAACTTTTTCATGCTAGCCCTCCTTTTTAAAAGCATAAAATTTCCCTGACCCTTTCTCGGTCTAATTGTACCCGCCTGCGCCTTAATATCTCTTTGTTCCCCATAAATCTTACAGCATAAATACCATATATGTATGGCTATTGTCAATAAACAATTTATGACCTATATGTATGGTTTATGCTTGTCGGCAAAACAAATATAATTCTCCAAGTCGGAAATTCTATGGAGAACATAAGAAAAGATGTCGGCAAAAGAATAAAAGAGTTGAGAAAACTCTGCGGCCTCACGCAGGAAGAGCTTGGAGAAAAAGCAAATTTGAACTACAAGTTTATAGGTGAATTAGAGAGGGGCAAGGTCAATGTCAGTCTGGATTCTCTTTTCAGAATAGCTAAAGCGCTTGAGATACATGTAAGCGACCTGTTCAGAAATGGAAAAGAGCCGATTTTAAAGGTTACAGTCAAAGAAAAAAGTCCTTTTTCAAAATTATCCCCGCAAGACCTCAAATTTATCAAAGGAACCCTCAGATTGCTTAACAGGATTTTTTCTAAGGCGTAAATTATATCATCCAGAGCGCCGACTTAAAGAAACAGTTGTCGCATCAATCCTTAATCGTGTATTTTAAAAGATGCACAAAGGTTATCTTATTCTTGTCCTCCATGCCCATCTGCCTTATATCAGGCATCCTGAACACGAATATTTTCTTGAGGAAAACTGGCTTTACGAAGCAATAACAGAGAGCTACATACCTCTGATTGATGTATTTGACAGGCTTCTGAACGATAATATTGATTTCAGAATTACGCTCTCTCTGAGCCCGGCGCTTGTTGAGATGTTCAATGATTCTTTTCTAAGGGAAAGGTATCTGAGATATATAAACAATCTCATCGAGCTTTCTGAAAAAGAAATCCTAAGGACAAGAGGCGATATATCATTTGAGCCTCTTGCAAGGATGTATAACAATAGATTCAAAAGAGTCAAATTTCTATACGAAGAGGCCTGCAAAAAAGACCTGACTGCTGCCTTTAGAAGATTGGGGGAAACAGGAAAGATTGAGATTATAACCACTGCTGCCACTCACTCGTATTTGCCTGTCCTGAGTATTTATCCTCAGGCAGTAAGGGCTCAGATAAGGGTTGCAAAGACACATCACATAAAAAACTTCGGAAAAGCGCCTGCCGGGATATGGCTGCCTGAATGCGGCTACTATAACGGGGCGGATAATTTGCTTGAAGAAGCAGGCATAAAATTCTTTTTTATGGATACGCACGGGATACTGAACGGAAGGCCCACGCCGAGATATGGCGTATACAAGCCTGTGTCCTGCCCTTCAGGAGTTATTGCATTCGGAAGAGATATTGAGTCGTCAAAGCAGGTATGGAGCTCAATAGAAGGCTATCCCGGAGATTTTGCCTACAGGGATTTTTACAGGGATGCCGGATTTGACCTGCCGATAGGTTATGTCATGCCACACATACATCCCGACGGCATAAGAACATATACAGGCATAAAATACTATCGTATCACAGGCCAGACAGAGGATAAGATGCCTTATGTAAGAGAGCAGGCATTAGCTAAGGCAGAAGAACATGTTGAAAACTTTATGCTCAGCAAGAAACGCCAAATAGAATTTCTGAACAACACAGTGGGGTTCAAGCCCGTGATAACAGCTCCATATGACGCCGAACTTTTCGGTCACTGGTGGTTTGAAGGGCCGGATTGGCTTGATTTGCTTATGAGAAAGATTGCTTGCACGCAGGATGCCTTCAGGACAATCACGCCGTCAGAGTATTTAAGCGAAGATCATGAACTTCAGCGCATAGAGCCTTCAATGTCAAGCTGGGGTTATAAAGGGTATAACGAGGTGTGGCTTAACAGTTCAAACAGCTGGATTTACAGGCATCTGCACAGGGCAGTCGAAAAGATGACAGAGCTTGCAAATATGTTTCCGCGTGCTGATGGTTTGCTGAAGAGGACGCTTAATCAGGCTGCAAGAGAAGTTCTTCTGTCACAGCATAGTGATTGGGCATTTATAATAAAAACAGGGGCAGCAGCAGAATATGCTTCAAAGAGGCTCTCTGAGCATATAGAGAGGGTTAACGGTTTATACGCGGCAATCAGGAAAGGCGATATAAACGAGACATGGCTGCTTGAGATTGAGAATAAAGACAAACTATTTTCGGAGATGGATTATCGCGTCTATTCAGACAGTGAAAGAAGGTTGTCAAAAGTATAAGTCTTAAGATACGTCAGGAACTCATCCACTGCATGGGATGATATCGCCTTTTTCTGGGATATTAAGGAGAAATCTCTCAGCATTTTCTCCTCTTTAAATCTCAAAGGTTTTAACGTTCCGTATTTGATTTCTTTTCTTACAGCCCATCTTGATACAATGGCGATGCCCATGCCATGTTCAACCGATTCCTTTATTGCCTCTGTGCTCCCTAAAACCATAGAAATCTTAAGATTCTGAGGAGTGATGCTGTATTTACCGAGGTATTTTTCTATTACCTGCCTTGTGCCTGAGCCTTCCTCTCTGAATATTACAGGCTCTTTCGCAATTTCAAAGGTAGAGATATTTCTCTTTTTTGCCAATGGATGAAGCGGAGGCACGATCAGCACAAGCTCATCAGTGACAAGTTTATCAACAACCACCTTCTGCCTTGCGACATCTCCCTCTACAAGGCCAATATCAATATTGCCGGCGTTCAAGAGTTCCACCACCCGCTTTGTGTTGCCGACAAGGAGGAGAACTTTTATTTTCGGGTGTGTCTTTCTGAAGTCTGCGATGACTCCGGGCAGGAGGTAGTTTCCTATGGTTGAACTTGCACCGACACTTATGCTGCCTTTTACAAAACCTGTTATTTCGCCGATGTTCTTTTCAGCAGCAGCATAAAGATTAAGTATCTCCTTTGCATACTTGTAGAGCATCTCGCCTGCAGGCGTGAGGGTAACCGTATTGCTTGTCCTGTCAAAGAGTTTTGTCTCATATGTCTCCTCAATTGCCTGGATTAAAAGGCTGACAGCAGGCTGCGTAAGATGTATTATCTCAGATGCCTTGGAAAAACTCTTTGTCTCCGCAACTGTGCAGAAAACCTTTAGCTTATGATCCTCCATTCCCATAACTTTTATTAATTATAAAATAAAACAAAAAAATAATTCAATGAGAGGTTTTGGCTGCCGCTTTTTTCGCAAGGGCATCTGCTTTCTTGTTCTGTTCTCTGGGGATATGACTGATGGTGTAAGCCTTAAAAGACTTCAGGTGCGACAGTGCCTCCTGATACAGCGCTTTCAGATTTTCACTTTTTACCTTATAGCTTCCTTGAATCTGTTTCACGATGAGTTCAGAATCAAGAAAGATCTTCAGGCTTTCTATCTTCAGCGTCTTTGCTCTGGAAAGCCCCTTTATAAGTGCCGTGTATTCTGCGATGTTGTTTGTTGCTGTTCCGATGTATTCCGATATCTCGTACGTCTTGTCTTTAAGGAGAAGGACTGCGCCAATGCCTGATTCCCCGGGGTTCCCGTTGGATGCTCCGTCACAGTACAAAATACCTTCTCTACGAGCCATCGGCTTTCATTCGCCTCTTCCTTTCCAGTAGAGGATTCTGTCGCACTGCTGGCACTGAATTATCTCAATATTTTTCTTCAGCTCAACAAACATCTGCGGCGGAATGTTCATATTGCAGCCCTGACATATCTCATCCCTTGCCTCTACTACTGCAAGCCCATTGCATTTTTCAAGCAAGGCCATATAATTACTGTACACATCAGGGTCAATTTTATCGGCTATTGCTATGCGTTTGACCTGGAGTTCTCCTATTTCTTTTTCTGCTTCCGCTGTCTCTTTCTCAACTTCTTTTCTGAATCTTTCTACCTTATCTTTTTCGGCTTTCATTTTGAGTTCTTCAGCTTTTACCTCTTTGGCTGCAGCCTCAATTGCTTCCATGGCGGAGAGTATCTCATCCTCTATCGCATACCGCTCTTTCTCTATGGTTTCAATCTCTTTAAGGTGCGCCTGATATTCCTTGTTGGTTTTTATATCCGAAGCGCGGGCCTTTATTTTCTTTATCTTCTCATTTATATCCTCAATTCCCCTCTCCTTGTCCTTTTTTTTCTTCTCAAGAAGTTCGCATTTCTGTTTTTCTTTTTCATAGAGAAACATGGTTTCTTTAAAAGATTCCTCAACTGACAAGAGTTTGGAAGGCAGCGAATCAATAACAGCTTTTTTTCTTATGATAGTGGAATCCGCTTCCTGAAGCTCGATAAGTAGTCTTATGTTTTCCTCCACGCACCCTCCACCTGCAAAAAGTTAAGAGTTTTGAAGTTAAGAGTTGAGAGTGTTTGAAACTTTTAACTTTCAACTTTGAACTTGATTGTTGGTGGGCCCACCAGGACTCGAACCTGGGACCAACCGGTTATGAGCCGGTAGCTCTACCAGCTGAGCTATGGGCCCTGCAAGTAGTAATTGTAAATTTTAAGGAGCATTTTGGTCAAGTGTGAAATGTCTCAGCAAAAGGTGAGGCTTTCAATTTTGTTGCAGTCCAACGCGATTTTAATCCGTAAAAATTGTAAGGCAAAGGTTTTGTTTGACATCACGCTTTTGTTTCTTATATGCTATTAAATAACAAAAACAGACATGAAATTCTTTCCTAAAGAAATAGACTTTTTCGAGATATTTGACAGGGCTGCATTAAATGTCACAAAGGCAGCCACTCTCCTTGTTTCCCTTATGGAAAATTTTGACAATGTCGATGTGAGGGCAAAGGAGATATATGAAGTTGAGCAGGACGGCGATATGCTGGCCCACGATATAATGAAAAAGCTCAACAAAACCTTTATTACTCCCATAGACAGAGAAGATTTACATGCCCTTGCATCAAGCCTTGATGATGTTCTTGATCTGATATGGGCTTCTGTTGACAGGCTGGCTGTTTTTAAACTAACTGAGGCAACAAAAGAGGCTATCGCAATGTCTAAAGACCTTCTTTTAACAGCTGAGGCCATACATAAGGCAATAAGAAAACTTAAAGAAAAAAATTACTCCCATGTGCAGGAGTTGTGCATAGAGATAAACAGACTGGAAAACAGGGTAGACAGAGGATTCAGGGACGCGCTTGGAGCGCTGTTTAACGATGTGAAAGACCCTATCCTTATAATAAAGTGGAAGGAAATATACGAACATCTCGAAGATGCATCTGACAAGTGCGAGGATGTTGCCAATGTCCTTGAGTCTATAGTCCTGAAGTATGCATGATACGTTTTTTCTTCTCATATGTGTAATAGTCCTTGCGGCAGTCTTTGATTTTATAAATGGTTTCCACGACACGGCGAATGCGATAGCCACATCAGTATCAACGAGAGTTCTTTCCCCTAAAGTTGCCGTTGCCATGGCAGCGGTATTAAACATGGTTGGGGCGCTGTCAGGAACTGCTGTTGCCAAAACAGTAGGATCGGGACTGGTAGAGACTGCAAGCATCACACAGGTGACAGTTATATCTGCGCTTCTGGCAGCTACAATATGGGACATAATAACATGGTATTTTGGCCTGCCAACATCTTCAAGCCATGCAATTCTTTCAAGTCTGGTAGGCGCTGCGATAGCGACCGCGGGAACAGAAGTTATTATCCAAAAAGGAGTTTATAAGATTCTTCTCGGTCTGGTTTTTTCTCCTCTTGTCGGGCTCGCATTAGGTTTCCTGCTTATGTTATTTCTTATATGGGTATTTAAACGCTCTGCACCGTCATTAGTTACAAGACTCTTCAACAGGCTCCAGATTGTTTCAGCAGCATACATGGCTTTCAGCCATGGCAGCAACGATGCCCAGAAAACCATGGGCATTATAACAATGGCTCTGATCAGTTATTACGGACTCTCTGATTTCCATGTTCCGTTTTGGGTAATTGCCCTGTGCGCTGTTTCGATGGCGTTGGGCACAGCGGCAGGCGGATGGAGAATCATAAAGACCCTTGGCGTGCGTCTTGTCCACATGAGGCCGATTAACGGTTTTGCGGCAGAGGCATCCGCTGCTACCATTATAGAGATTGCATCAAGGATAGGACTTCCGCTCTCAACCACGCATATCATATCCTCAACAATAATGGGCGTTGGCGCATCCAAGAGGTTGTCGGCAGTAAGATGGGGCGTAGGCGGGAATATAATAATGGCATGGCTGCTTACACTGCCTGTGTGCGGTGTTCTTGCATGGGCTATCTGTAAAGCAATTCATCTGTTGGTTTAATGAAAATTCCGCGTGCAGCATTTGTATTAATTGCCATCCTGTTTTCATCTTCAACAGCAGGCGCCGAGGTTATATTCTTTGATGAGATTTCGCTTAAAGGCGAGCCAGTGATGCTAAAGGCTGTGACAAAAGGAAAGGTCTTCAGCAAAGGCGGGCAGATGGTTGAATTTTCTGTTGAAGGAAAATCCATAGGCAGGTCGCTTTCAGGCGGTGACGGCGCTGCTTTCAAGGAATTCAGAGCGGAAAAAACAGGACTGTATAGAATATCTGCAGTATCAGGCAAGGATAAAGACAGCGGCTTCCTCCTCTCTCTTAAAAAAGGCGCAGAGATTGCTTTCATTGATATTGAGGGAAACATGTTTCAGCCCATGTCAGGCAACCCTAAGAAAGACAGCCAGAAAGTAATTAAGGCAATAGCAAAAAGATTTCCTGTTGTTTATCTTCAGGCAGGGATTCTTGATATCAAGGCATTAAAGAAATTACTGAAGGAAAATGAATTCATCGATGCGCCTCTGCTTCCATGGAGAGAGGGGAATGTGTTTGAGGAAGCGGATAAAAAAGGGTTGAAGATTAAGTTTGTAATAGGCGGTAAAACAGTTATAGAATCAGCAAAAGAATTTAAACCGAAAGCATTCAGTTTTGGTGAGGTTGAAGGAGCGGAGGAGGTTAGAGACTGGGAGGAGATAGGGAAGAAGATGCGTCTTGTGATAAAATAAGGGAAATCCGGGTGATAAATGGATATGCAGGACATAGTGCTTTCGCTCATTCTCGGTCGCCTCAGGCGACCTGCGAGGTTTTTGCCTCTTTAAACTTAATTTTTATGGAAGATCGGCAAAAAAATCCGCTCAAACACCATGTCCTGCATATCCCACTTTAGTCTATGAAGATAAAGAAATCAGGCAGTGAACTTTTCTTTGATGTTTTTGAAAGTACTGTTGGAAGGCTGTTCCTTTTATTTTCAGGGAAAAATCTTGCAGGGGTATCTTTTGAAAAGCCGGATTACAGAAGAGGAGAGGCGCCGGAATCATTTAAGAAAGAACTGAAAAATTACTTTGAAGGGAAGAGTGAAGATTTTAAGCAGGGTACTGTATTTTTGGAAGGCACGGATTTTGAGAAAAAGGTCTGGCTCACGTTAAAAGAAATACCATACGGAGAGACGCGCACTTATAAGTGGCTTGCTGAAAAAATAGGGAGTCCGAAGGCAAGCAGGGCGGTAGGACAGGCGCTTGGCAGAAACCCAATTCCGATAGTTTTGCCATGTCACAGGATAATTGAGTCTGACGGCTCAATCGGAGGCTATTCATCAGGCGTTGATATAAAAAGAAGGCTGCTTGAGATTGAATACTATAACACACTGTCAAAGAAATAATAAGGCCGATGGCTCGTAGAGGAGGATAAAAAATGAACTTTTACAGATGTCTTATATGCGGGGATGTTTATATGGGGAAGGAGAAGCCTTCGAACTGTCCGTTCTGCGGCACAAAGGATAAATATCTTGTGGATGCGGCTGAATGGGTTGATGAGAACCTCAGCATTAATGCGCTTTCGGAAATCTCAAAGAGGAATCTTGAAAAGGCGCTCCAGCTTGAGGTCAACAATGCCCCTTTTTACCGTGATGCTATGTCAAGGACTAAGGATAGAGCGCTTCAGGGCATTTTTAAATATCTCTCCAAGATTGAGGCTGAACATGCGGCAATGCTTAAAAAGATTCTGAAATGTGAACTGCCGCAGCCAGAGAAAGGCAAAGAGGTCGCAACAGATGATGATATTGAGAATCTTAAGGCAGCGCATGAAAGGGAAAAGGCAGCAACGGCTTTTTATAGAAAGGCAGCTGAAGAGGCAGCAGAGCCGAGAGTTAAAAAAGTATTTACAGCTCTCTCAGAAATAGAGGCAGATCATATCGCATTGGAAGAGAGGCTTTTAAAATAAAGGAGAAAAAATGGCAAAGGTAAAAGAAGGAGACACAATAAGCATCCATTACACAGGCAAACTTGAAGACGGGTCAGTTTTTGATTCTTCTGAGGGCGGCTCTCCCCTGGAATTCAAGGTAGGCGGCGGAGATTTTTTGAAGGGGCTCGAAGACGGCGTTATAGGAATGGAAGCCGGGGATGAAAAGACAATCAGAATCCCCACTGAAGAAGGATACGGCATTTACACGGAAGAAAAGGTTTTTGAATTTGGCAGAGACAGGGCGCCTGAAAACTTTGATCCTGAGATAGGACAGCAGCTTCAGATGTACAGGGCTGATGGTATGCCTGTGACAGTTAAAGTTACCGGCAAAACAGAAAAGGCACTCATTATGGACTGCAACCATCCATTGGCAGGAAAGAATCTGATATTTGATATCAAGCTTGTGGAGATTTCGTAGGTAGTATTGTCTATCTTATATACGCCTCCGTTACGTATCTTCTCATCATCCTGTGGCTGTTGAAGTAGTAGGCATTTTTGCCTATGGCATTCTGCATCATTCTTATCCATGTGTGCCTGTCATTGTAATACATTGGGATTATAATGGCCTCAAGCTTGTTGTATAAATCATCAGCGTCTCTTTTATCCATTGCGTCAACATCGTTTGCAACCGTTGTCTCCGTAGGGCTTTGGCCAATAGCCCACCCTGTAAAACCTTCAATATGGCCCTCTATCCACCAGCCGTCAAGCACGCTGAAGTTTATTACGCCGTTATGCGCTGCCTTCATGCCGCTTGTGCCTGATGCCTCATGCGGCCTGAGAGGCGTGTTAAGCCATATATCAACACCGGAGACGAGCTTAAGGGCTTTCTCCATATCATAATTCTTCAGGTAGGCTATTTTAATCTTTTCTTTTAACTTTTCTTTTATAGCATAGATTTTTTCTATCAGCCATTTGCCATGGTCGTCTTTCGGATGCGCCTTGCCTGAATAAATAAGCTGTATCTTCCCAGAGGCAATCCTTTCAAATCTGTCAATGTCGCTGAAAATAAGGTCGGCGCGTTTGTATGCGGTTGCCCTGCGCGCAAATCCTATTGTAAGGGTGTCATAATCCATGCCTGACTTAGTTTCTGAATTTACAAAATCAATGAGAACCTTTTTTGCTTCAATATGAGCTGTCCATAATTCTTCTTCGGGGATTCGGCCTACTCTCACAAAAAGTTCAGGTTCGTTTGCCCATCCGGGCAGATATTGATCATAAAGCTTTTTAAAGCTGTCACAGGTCCATGTATAGCTGTGCACACCGTTTGTTATTGCAGATATCTCATAACCCGGGAACATGTTTTTTGAAACATCTCTGTGCTTTTTGGCAACACCGTTGACAAACTCGCTCAGGTGTAAAGCAAGCATAGTCATATTTAGATTGTTCTTACCGCCGAGTTCCTTCAGTACATTTAAAGGTATTAATTCTCCCATTACCCGCAGGATCAGGTCGTACGAGAATTTGTCATGGCCGGCCTCAACAGGAGTATGGGTTGTGAACACGCAGATATTTTTTACTCTGTCAACATCCCACACAAGCCGCTCATCCCATACGTCTTCTATCGGCCGTTTATATCTGAGCAGCAATTCCAGCGTAAGAAAACTGGCATGGCCTTCATTCATGTGGTATTTTTTTATCTCAAATCCGAGTTCATAGAGCATCCTTACACCGGCTATGCCGAGGACGATTTCCTGTTTGAGCCTGTATACATGGTCGCCTCCGTAGAGGTAGGAGGTAATCTCTCTGTCATCCTGAGAGTTCTCTGCAATATCAGTATCAAGAAAAAACACAGGGATGCTTCCGCCTGTCAGACTTTTCACAATGTAAAGCCACGACTGTACTGCAACATCTCTTCCCTCTATCTGCACATATACCTTTGCCGGAAGAAGGGCCATGTGTTTTGACGGCTCCCATAGTGTCGGCATCTCCATCTGCCTTCCCCTTTCGTCTATCTCCTGTGTGAAATATCCTTTTTTGCTGAGAAGGGTTACAGCAGCCATCGGTAGTTTAAGGTCAGCTCCAGACTTAATCGTATCTCCTGCGAGCACCCCAAGGCCGCCGCTGTAAGATGGGATGTTATTGATAATCCCTATCTCCATTGAGAAATAGGCGATCTTCGGGTCTTTTGTGAATTCCTGCAACTGGGGTAAAAACTGGTTCATATATCTTTTATCCCTGCCTCTCTGAATCCCTTTGCCCTGAAGATGCAGCTGTCGCATCTGCCGCAGGGGACAAAAGAAGTTATGAGTTTAGAGTTTAGAGTTAAGAGGTTATCGTTTTTATCTTTACTTTGAACTTTGTCCGCCGCGGCGGATGAACTTTGAACTCCTGCGGCAGCAGGCTGCGGGTCGTAACAGCTCCATGTCAGGGAATAATCCAGCCCTAATTCTGTCCCCCTTTTAATTATCTCTGCCTTCGTCAGATAAAGAAGCGGGGCTTTAATGGAGAATCTAATTTTTCCTTCAACCGATGCCTTTGTTGCAAGGTTTGCCATTTTTTCAAACGCCTTTAGATATTCGGGACGGCAGTCAGGATAGCCGCTGTAATCTACTGCGTTTGCGCCAATAAAGATATTTTCAGCCTTAAGCGCCTCTGCCCATCCAAGCGCGAATGAGAGGAAGATTGTGTTGCGTGCAGGGACATAGGTGACGGGGATAGATGAGAGTTCAGAGTTAGGAGTTAAGAGTTTAGATTCTTTATCTTGACTCTTGACTCTTGACTCTTGACTCTTTTTTGGGACTTCCATCTCTGATGTCAAAGCTGAGCCTCCGATTGCTCTTAAATCAAATTTTATTACGAGATGTTTTTTTACTTTTAATGATAAGGCAACTTTTTTTGCCGCCTCAAGCTCCACCCTATGTCTCTGGTTGTAATCAAAACTCATGGCATAAACTTCATACCCCTCGTCTTTTGCTATTGCTGCTGTTGTGGAGGAATCTATCCCGCCGCTGAGAAGGACAACCGCTTTTTTAATGCTGAAATTCATGTGGTAGTGTAACATTTCTGACACCTTGTTTTTCCAGATAGCCCTCGGAACAATCCTTGCATTAAAAAAGGCGATGGTGGTATTTTTAATTATGCTCCGGAAACATAGATTTACTGCAAGAGCCATTCTTTTGTCTTTATTAATTATTATCATTACGCCGCTTTTTGCGTCAAGCTGTAAAAAAGGCGAGGTGCCTAAAAAGGTAAGCCTTGAAGGAAGAATCAAAACTGCTGAGCGAGACAATGGCGCTGAAAATTTACAGTTAGATGCAGGGGCGCTTAAATTCGGTTTTGATTTAAGGTTAGGCCCAAAAGAAGATGTGAGGATTTATCTCCCATTTTTAAAATACCTTGAGCAAAACTCAGGCAACAGATTTTCCATCAGATTCACTGAAAAATATGAAGATACAGTGGAAAACCTTGGAAACGGCATTACTCACTTTGCTGCGCTTGGCCCTGTTAATTGTGTTCTGGCAAAGGAAAAATACGGCGCAGGCTGTCTTGTGATGGGGCTCAATTCAGAGGGCAAACCTGAATATCGCGCTGTTATATTCACAAAGACAGACAGCCCTATAAAAAATTTAAAAGATTTAAAAGGCAAGACCTTTGCCTTTGGGGACAGGCGTTCTACCCAAGGGCATATAATTCCCAGAAAGATGCTGGAGGATGCAGGGATTACACCGGCAAACCTGAAAGGATATTCATTTACAGGCTCTCATACCAATACTGCGAGGGCAGTCTTGAACGGCGAATACGATGCGGGAGGCATTCAGGATAATCTTGCAAAGAGGCTTGTTAAAGAAGGGAAGATCAAGGTTATCGCTGTTTCAAAACCTTATCCGAGCAGCCTTATATGTTACAGCAAATATGTGGATTCGCTTATTATAAAGGCTGTGAAATCTACACTTCTTTCTTTTGACCCCAAGAATAAGCATAAAAAGCAGCTTGTAGATTGGGACAAGACAGAGATGCCGAACGGATTCACAGAATTTAACAGCGCAACTCTTGAAGAGAT
>DOHC01000034.1 GCA_003535475.1 Nitrospiraceae bacterium | reverse complement strand
AATTTTTTTCATCCTCAACAGCGCCCTTACGCCCCAGAAGGGATGTTTTTTTACTATGTCCCATTCCTGCTCGGTAAAGCTGGTAGACTTGTTCAGTATTTCCTTTGGTATTTCTATCTTTCCTATGTCGTGGAACAGGGCGACAATGCCGAGTTCTGTCAGCGCCTTTCTGCTCAGTCCGATTCTCTGCCCGAGCGCAACTGACAATATGCTCACATTGACACAATGATTATAGGTATATTCGTCATAGTCCTTGATAGACGTCATGCCGATAAGAAGTTGTTCTTCCTCCAGTATCAGGTCAACCATTGACTCTACCACTCTCTTAGTTTTTCTCATGCTCACTTCTTCCCCTGCTTTTAACTTGCTCATGACAGCCCTTGTATGTGAGACAGCGTTGAAATATGTCTTTTTTACAACTCTGCGAACATCAGGCTCTCCTTCTCCGGCAGTCCTTATCTTCTTTAGCTTCCCAACCTTAACGCTGTCAATGCCGGACATGCTTTCTTCAAGAGTCTCGAATGTTGTTTCTGAAAACATAGATGTTATAAATGCCTTCAAAAATGTCCTGATGTCTTCATGCTGCAAGGTATCTTTGAAAGCAACACTGCCAAGTCCTCTTCTCCTGAATTCCCTTGATAGGAAATCAAAGTTTGGCAGGAACTCAAGAGGGTATCTTACTCTTTTATCATTGATATAGAAGAATTCTCCTCTAAGATCCAGCATCAGTTCTCCCTCAGCCTCAATGAAAGGACTCATAAGCGCAATAAACCTATCCATTGCTGTTGTGACGGCAATATTTCCGGGGTCATGGATATAAGCAGTCCTTATAATAACGGTAAACTGGTTTATTATATCCTTGGCGTTTACAGAATCTTTTTCTTTGCTGTCCATGTTATATTCTTATGATTGCATACATCCAAATTATCTGCAAGGTTTTGCAGCCTCTGTATCCAGAGTGGTTCTGCTGCAAAATTATCATAACTTTTCTAATCTGTCAATTTATTGTTACGTTTGATTTTTATTTAATTTTTCGTTATTATCACTTATGGAAATTAAGAAACTTCTTGAAGATTCTGGACATTATCTGATGAATACATATAACAGGTTTCCGATTGTCCTCAGAAAAGGCCGCGGGATGAAGGTGTGGGGGGCCGACGGAAAGGAATACCTTGATTTTGTCGGAGGCATAGCGGTAAATGTGCTCGGACACTGCCATCCGAAAGTTGTTGTAGCCATTCAGAAGCAGGCGCAGCGGCTGATTCATGTCTCAAACCTCTATCATATAGAGCAGCAGATAAAACTTGCAAAACTGCTTGTGGATCACTCTTTTGCAGACAAGGTTTTTTTCTGCAATTCCGGAGCAGAGGCAAACGAGGCAGCAATAAAACTTGCCAGAAAATATGCTAAAGAGCATTTCGGCAAGGATAAATTTGAGATAATAACCGCTGTTAATTCATTTCATGGAAGGACTCTTGCAACGGTTACGGCAACAGGCCAGGAGAAATTTCAGAAAGGTTTTGAGCCTCTGGTGCCGGGTTTCAAGCACGCAGCCTTTAATGATATCAGCGCGCTCGAATCTGCAACAACACAAAACACCTGCGCTGTCATGCTTGAGCCGATACAGGGTGAAGGAGGAGTAAAGATCCCTGACAATGATTACTTTAAAAAAGTGCGTGAGCTGTGCAACAAACATAATCTGCTTCTTATTCTTGATGAAGTTCAGACAGGCATGGGACGCACGGGGAAGCTTTTTGCTTACGAATATTTTAATGCCGCCCCTGATATCGTGACCCTTGCAAAAGGACTCGGCAGCGGCGTGCCGATAGGCGCAATGCTTGCCACAAACAAGGTGGCGTCTGCCTTTGTGCCGGGTTCTCATGCATCTACATTCGGCGGCAATCCGCTTGTATGCGCGGCAGCGATAGCGACAATGGAGACAATTCTTGAAGACGGCTTTATGTTTGACCAGTGCAAGCGGATGGGAGAATATCTCAAAAATGAATTAAAAAGCCTGCAGAAAGAATTTCCTGCCGTGATAGCTGATGTAAGAGGAATGGGACTTCTTGTAGGCATGGAGCTTACAAGGGATGGTTCATCCATTGTTAAGGCATGCATGGATAAGGGACTTCTCCTTAACTGTACAGCAGGGAATGTGCTTCGTTTTACTCCTCCTCTGATTGTACATGGAAGAGACATAGACAGCATGATTGATATACTGGATGAAGTGCTGAGCAATGTGGCATAAAAGCAGTGTCAGTACCAGTTATCAGTGTCAGTAAAAACTGTTTACCGTCACTGGTCACTGACACTGAAAGGGGGATATGCGAATGAAACGTGATTTCTTGACATTATGGGATTTATCTTCAGAAGAGATAGATAAACTCCTGAAGCGGGCGGTTGATATGAAATCAGGCATTGATGCCGGCAAATGCCCACTGATAGGGAAAAGCATCGGGCTTCTATTTGGGAAGGCATCTACGAGGACAAGGGTTTCGTTTGAGGTAGGGATTTATCAGTTGGGCGCGCATTCAGTCTATTTAACTCCTAATGAGATACAGCTTGGCAGAGGCGAGACAACAGCGGATACGGCAAGGACGCTTTCCAGATACCTTGATGCAGTTGTTGTAAGGACATTCGGACACGATTTGCTTGAAGAGTTTGCATCGCATTCTTCCATGCCTGTTATCAACGGGCTCAGCGATTTGCATCATCCGTGTCAGGCGCTGGCTGATTTAATGACAATACTTAAGAAAAAAGGACGCCTGAAGGATGTGAGGGTTGCATACATCGGCGACGGCAATAATGTTGCGAACTCGCTGATTGAGGCTGCATCAAGGATGGAAATGAATCTTACTGTTGCGTGTCCCGAAGGTTATGAGCCGGATTCCGAAGTGTTTGAAAAAGCAAAGGCTTCTGCAAAGAGCGAGATAATTATTCTCAGGGATCCGAAAGAGGCTGCGGGACGGGCTGATGTGATTTATACAGATGTATGGGTTAGTATGGGGCAGGAAAAAGAGGCAGAAGAAAAAAGAAAGAGGCTGAGAGATTACCAGATAAACAGCAAGCTTCTTTCCTGCGCCGGCAAAGATGTTATTGTGCTTCACTGCCTGCCCGCGCACAGGGGCGAAGAGATAACAGATGAGATTATGGACGGCTCGCACAGCGCTGTATTTGATCAGGCAGAGAACCGCTTGCACGTTCAAAAGGCGCTGCTTGAAATGTTATTGAGTTAGGACTTTCGCTGACTCTTTACTCTTTTCATCACCTCTATCAGAGGCGTACTTAGTTTTTTTGCGAGTTTTTTGCAGTCTTCGTATTCAGGTGTTGTTTTGATAATCCTGCTGCCGAGTTTTGAGATTTTGACTTTTACCTTGCCTAATGCGGTGTTGATTTCCTTTATCTCCCTTTCCAGCGTTTGTCTGCCTGCCTCATAAAACCTGAGTCCTATTGTTGTTGTTTCTTCAAATATTATCTTCATCATCTTCTCTTTCTCATTGCTGTTGCAGAGCACGGTCAGCTTTATTCCGGGTCTTCCTTTTTTCATTATCAACTGCGTTAGATAGACATCAAGCGCGCCTGCCTTAAACAATTTTTCCATTGCGTATTCGTACATCTGCGGATTCATGTCATCTATGGTGGTTTCAATTACCGCAACCTTTTGTTCTCTGCTTTCTGCGCTTTGTTCTTTGCTCTGGCCGATAAGAATCCTGAGCACATTAGGTTTATCCTTGAAATCTTTATTGCCGGCGCCAATCCCTATTTTTTCAATAACCATATCAGGGATAATCCCGAAGGAAGATGAGATTTCTTTTAATATAACTGCGCCTGTCGGAGTTGTCAGTTCATAATCTGGGTTGTCCGAATAGACAGGGATACCCTTTAATAGCTCTGTTGTGGCAGGCGCAGGCACAGGCAGTATCCCATGCTTTGTTCTAACAGAGCCACCTCCGATATTAATGCCGGATGAATAGACTTTATCTATTCCCAAAAATTTTAATCCGATAACTGTGCCCAAAATATCTACGATGGAGTCAACAGCGCCAAGTTCATGGAGATGCGCGGCATCGAATGTTTCGCCGTGGACTTTTGCCTCTGCTGTAAAGAGCCTTCTGAATATGCTCAGCCCTTTTTGCTTGATTTCATCAGACAGCGAAGAGGTTCTGATTGTCCCTTCAACATCCTTCCATTTTCTGTGCTCTGTTATATGTGATTCATGCGCTGCTCTCTGGATAACATCAGCTTTTGTTGCCGCGAACCCTGAGCGTTTTACCCTTTTAACTTTAAGCTTATAGCCTTTAATGGGAATCTTCCTGAGTTCATTCTCCAGTTTTGCTACAGGAACACCTGCATCGATTAATGCGCCGAGGCACATGTCTCCGCTTATTCCGGAAGAGCAGTCAAAATATGCTATTTTCAAGAGGACAACCCTCCATCGTCAGTAA
>DOHC01000048.1 GCA_003535475.1 Nitrospiraceae bacterium | reverse complement strand
TTCAAGGCTATGTTCTTACTGATTATGCAAAAACCAACCTTGAGCGTATGGCTGCTGGTTTAGCTGCCTCTTCGGGACAGAGGGCATGGAGAATTACAGGGGACTATGGTTCAGGTAAATCCTCCTTTGCCCTGGTACTTGCTCATCTCTTTGCCGGACGATATGAAGGTCTATCCCCCAAGATTAAGAAAATAATTGATTTCAAGAAAATAGGAGTATCCGTTCCCCATTTTCTGCCTGTTCTGGTTACCGGATCGAGGGAGCCGCTTAGCATCGCCCTGCTCCGCTCCTTGCGAAATGCATTGCAGAGTTATTCTGAACTGGAAAGACCGCCTAAGGTAATAGATAAGATTCAAACCCAGCTTGACAAAGCAATTACTTCTGGCTCTGACGATCATGTGATCAGGCTGATTTCAGAGGCCAATGCCTATGTAAGCAACTCGGGGAAGAGTGCCGGGCTTTTGATAATCCTTGATGAACTCGGAAAGTTTCTTGAATTTGCAGCGCTCCGACCCGACCGTCAGGACGTCTATTTCCTTCAAAAATTGGCAGAAGCTGCAATGCGGAGCGGTAAGACTCCGCTTTTTATTGTCGGCCTGCTCCATCAGGGGTTTAATACCTATGCGGATCAAATGTCGCAATCTGCACAGAAGGAATGGGAGAAGGTTGCAGGCCGTTTCGAAGAGTTGTTTTTTGATCAGCCGCTTGAGCAGATGGCAGGTCTTGTTGCCAATGCGCTGAATCTCCGTATAAAACACTTGCCACGCGGTCTTGCAGCCCAGGCTGAGTTTGATATGGAGTCAGCTCTCAATCTGGGGTGGTATGGCTCTGCGTTTAATCGCAAGGTGATGCTTGAGAATGCGGCAAGTCTTTATCCCCTTCATCCTTCCGTATTGCCTGTGCTCGTGAAACTTTTCAGCAGGTTCGGTCAGAATGAGAGGTCTCTCTTTAGTTTCCTTCTGTCAAATGAGCCCTTTGGTCTTCAGGATTTTGCCGGGCGGTCAATAGGTGAAGATAGTTTTTACAGGCTCCATAATTTATACGATTATGCTCGGGCTGCTTTTGGGTACAGGTTAAGCATTCAGAGTTACCGAAGCCACTGGAACCATATAGATTCCGTAATAGAGAGTTTTCACCCCACTGAAAAGGTTGAACTCCGGATTTTAAAGACAGTCGGGCTATTAAATTTATTGGACACAAGTAACCTTTTGGCTTCGGAAGAGGCCGTGCTTCTGGCAGTAGCAGGAGAAAACTCTGCTGATACACGCCATGCCAAGGCAGCCTTGCAGAGGATTCAGAAGGTAAAGAAGGTTCTTTATAATCGCGGGGCCTCAGGAGGCTATTGTCTCTGGCCTCATACCAGTGTAAACCTCGAAAAGATATACGACGATGCATCCAAGGCCCTTCCCATTGCACCTCGCATTTCTTCAATAATTGCTGATTACCTTGAGACCCGTCCGCTGGTCGCCCGGCGCCATTATATAACGACCGGCAATCTCAGGCATTTCGAGGTGCGATATACCGGCGCTGAGGATCTGGCTAATTCTTTATTTGATAATTCTGATTCATCCGATGGACTAATTGTGATCCCTCTTTGTGAAACCGAAGAAGAGCGGCAGCAGGCATTGAAGTTTGCAAAATCGATTGCTTCGGATAGTCGCCCCGAGGTTTTGTTTGCGATACCCGCGCCGCTCGGCAGTTTGGCCGGGCTCGTGCAGGAGGCCCAGCGCTGGCAATGGATTGAAAAGAATACCACGCAGCTGAATGACGACCGTTACGCCGCAGAGGAAGTCTCGCGACAGATTACTGCCTCAGGGAAGACCCTTGAAAAGCGTATACAGAGCTTTATCGGGCTCAGACAGTTCGTGGAGAGGACAACATTGCAGTGGTTTCACCAGGGCAGGCCCGTTGCTATCAATAATGGTAGGGAACTTCAGNNCTTCTCTCGGGCCTTTCGGACATCTGCGATAAAGTCTATAACATGGCCCCGCATATTCACAATGAACTGGTGAACAGAAGGGCACTCAGTTCAGCGGCTGCTGCTGCGAGAGGTCAACTTATGGAACAGATGATAAAGTCACCTGAAATCAGGGGCTTCGGAATTAAAGGCACACCACCAGCAATGAGCATTTATTTTTCAGTTCTTGAGCATACTGGCCTCCATTATGAAAGAGGTTCTTCTTTTGGCTTTGGTTTTCCATCTCACGATAATGCTCATATGAAGAGTTTGTGGGAAGGGATGGATGGATTTCTTTCTTTAACCGAACAAGGAAGAAGGAGCATAACCGACCTTTTTGAGATACTGAAGAAGCCGCCCTATGGGGTGAGGATGGGAATTTTGCCGATTGTTCTTCTTGCCCGTATTTTGCAGGATTTATCGGAAATTGCTATTTATGAAGACGGGCTCTTTGTTCCCGAGCCTAACGCTGCTGTTCTTGAACGAATTATAAAAGCACCCCAACGGTTTGAGATCCAGAGATACAGGATAAGCGGTGCTCGAAAAGACATCTTCGAACGTCTCGCTGCGATTTTAAGTAGGAGCAATGATAATAAGAAAGTCAGCTTCTTGGACGCAGTCCGACCTCTATTTCAGTTTATAGCGAAGCTCCCTTCCTACTGTCATACTACACAATCTGTTAGTGAATCAGCCCGCAACGTTAGATACGTCTTATTGAACGCTCGTGAGCCTCATAAGGTTCTGTTTGAAGAGCTACCGAAGGCCCTTTCATTAAAACCCTTCGACCTATCAAGTTCGAATCAACAGACGGATGAGTTCCTGAAAAAATTAAAAGAGGCTCTTATCAATTTGCAGAAATCATATGATAAATTGCTTTCTGATATTGAACAAAGATTAAAGAAGGCCTTTTTGCTGCCTAAAAACCTTAACGATGCAAGAAGAATTATCAAGCAAAGAGGTTACGAAATAGTACAGATGATTGCCGATGTTAAACTTAAGGCATTTGTTTTACGTTTGTCCGATGATTCCCTGGACGAACGAAAATGGCTTGAATCCGTTGCTATGGTTGTTGTTTCTAAGCCGCCTGCTAAATGGGATGATCATGATATTATGCGTTTTGAGATCCAGCTTAATGACTTATCGGGGCAATTTAAACGCATAGAAGAGATTGCCGCAGAGCGGAAAATTAAAGGAATTGGCGAAGATATACGATCCGTTCTTCTTGGCCTTACCGATGATTTAGGCGG
This sequence comes from Nitrospiraceae bacterium, assembly GCA_003535475.1. Classification (GTDB taxonomy): domain Bacteria; phylum Nitrospirota; class Thermodesulfovibrionia; order Thermodesulfovibrionales; family UBA1546; genus UBA1546. The sequence goes on along the minus strand of DOHC01000048.1, from coordinate 3,223 downwards.
TGAATACCGGCAGTTGGTGCATATCAACAAGAAGGATGAGAATCGAATTAATACGTTGGCAGTCGAACTGATAAATCACCTAAAGAGTGCTACTAATGATTATAATGACCAATCAGCGATAGTGACGGAATTGACAAAATATATTATGCTGAACAGCACAAAGAGGGGAGACGACTGAATTAACCTCTGATAATATTATGAAAAGCAATGCGACTCGCCATATATTAAGTATATCCGGGGGGAAAGACAGCGCCGCTCTCGCAGTTTACCTTAGAAACAAAATCCCAAGTATTGAATATGTCTTTTGCGACACCGGCGAGGAGCTTGATGAGACATACGCATATCTTGCGCGGGTAGAGGCATATCTCGGGAGTACGATTAAAGTATTAAAGCAGGAAGGTAGAGACTTTAGGCATTGCTTGATTATTTATAATAATTACCTGCCCTCTCCCCAAATGCGCTGGTGCACAAAGCATTTGAAGATCATACCTTTTGAGAAATATGTGGGAGATGACCATGTAATAAACTATATCGGAATCCGTGCTGATGAAGACAGGGATGGATACATTTCACGAAAGCGTAACATTACGGCTAGATATCCATTTAAGGATGACGGAATAAAGAAGGAAGACGTCTTTAGAATCCTCGATGAGGCTGGTTTGGGACTTCCTGAGTATTACAAATGGCGTTCCCGTTCAGGCTGTTATTTCTGTTTTTTCCAGCAAAAGATCGAATGGGTGGGGCTTTTGGAAAACCATCCAGAACTTTTCAAGCGAGCCATGGCATATGAAAAAACCGATCCGGAGAGCGGCGTACGCTTTACATGGGGGGATAATGAAAGTCTTGAGGAACTGTCGAGACCGGAAAGAGTAGCGCAGATCAAGGCAGAGCATAAAGAAAAAATAGAACGCAGACCCAATAAGGCAAAGGGATTGCTTATCGATATTTTCGCTGAAATGGCGGATGAAGAGGATGAGAACAATAGGGCTTGTTTTATTTGTAGTTTATAACTGCTCATTTAAGAAAGAACAGACCTGATATGAAATATGAAATAGAAAAGTGGACAATTCAGAAGTTGATCGAGATTTATGAGAAGGATCTGCTGATCCTAAATCCGCCGTATCAAAGAAATCCGATTTGGTCACTGAGTGCTCAAAAAATGTTAATTAATACGATTAAGAATACTAAACCTATGCCAAATTTCTTTTTATTGAAAAAAGGCCATGCCAATTTCGAAATGGTAGACGGACAGCAGCGGGCGAGAACGATCATAGGCTATTTACAAGGAGATTTTGCTGATGAGAACAGCATTGTCTTTGATAAGCAGTTTATGAAAGATTCCAAAAACAAGGGAGATATCGAACAATTTTTAAACTACTCATTAGCTGTTACTATTATTACGGACTTGGAAGAAGCAGAGCCGATCGAAGCATTTTATTCACTGGTAAACTCAAGCGGACTTCGACTTAATCGTCCGGAATTAAAAAAAGCAGAGTTTTACAATACCACGTTTCTCCGTCTTATTACTTACTTAGCTGAGTATCCAATCTTCAGAGATTTGAGATTGTTTACTCCAGTCTCGATGGATCGCATGAATAACGTTGATTTTGCTTCAGAGCTTGTCGCATTCATGAAATTCGGGTTCTCTGATAAAAAGGAGAGAGTTGATGAATTGTTTGAAAACGATATTTCTAAAAAAGAATATCAGCACCTTAAAGAAAAGTTTATAAAAATAATCGACCATTTTAATAGATTTAATTCAATTTATCCGTTGAACAGGACTCGTTTTCGCCAGAAAAATGATTTTTACTCCTTATTCGCCTTTATTGCAATTTATCCTCAACTTGAAACTGATTCTCTGGACTATTTCTTTAAATTGTTACTTAAACTAGCTCCTTATATAAGACCGTCTCAGGAAGAATGTGATCCTTTAATGAATTATGCCTTGAATTGTGTCACGCAATCTAATTCTAAATCTGCAAGAGAAAACAGACATGCTTTTCTCGTCAATCTATTACTTAATAAACAAAACAACCCTAATGGACTGCAGAGAGCAATTATGACTTTTTTTAAAATGAGGACTTCTGATTTAGTCTGTATTCAAAATTATTACACTTTATCAACAGAAGCAATTCACGATCCATATGAGGCAGAGTTGCCATTATGAGAACCTGAGATGCGGTATGACGACAACTTAAAATGTTTACGCCTAGAAGGAGGAGAGCCTCCGAAGGATTATTTATTAGTGCTGATGATGGATAGACTTTTGGTCGAATTATACGATCAAGCCGGATCGGGCAAGGGGAAAAATTCAAGTGTTTTTGTTGCAATGGATCCAAATAGTGAAGAGCCAGACTATGTGGTCAAATTTTGCAACGATCATGATAAGTTGATCGGGTCTATTCATGAGAAAAAGAGGATGCGGTTTGACCGTGAGATTCGAGCATTACTGAAGGCCGTTGACTACCACAAGAACGCATTCCTGTTGAATATAGTTGATCATGGAACTGAAAAAATTGGTGGTTATTCTTTCAAGTACTACGTAATGGAGAAAGCTGATTATGATTTAGGGACGTTCCTTGCAAGAGAGAAACTTTCACTGCAACAGAAGATTGTTCTATGCGATGGGATTCTCAAGGCTTTAATGGCGCTCCATGAAATAGGTATTTATCACAGAGACTTGAAACCGGATAATATTTTTTTTGTAGGCGACCAGTGGAAAATTGGCGATTTAGGTTTTATAGCTTTTCGTGAAGAAGATTTCGATATTGACGATAGAACTGAAAAAATAGGGCCAACTGGACTGTTGTCCCCTGAAGCGACAAATAAAGCCTTCGCAAATAGAAATAATCCTGAATTTGAAATTGATTGTATTATCGACGACAAGTCTGATGTTTTCCAATTAGGAAAGTTATTCTGGTACATTTTTCAGGGCGCTATACCGACTGGTCAATTAATTTTTGATGATTTTAGAATCGGTGATCTCGATATATTTAATAACATTATTATTCCTATGCTGCAATATGCAAAATTGCGTCGTCCCAATATTGTTCAGCTTGATAACAACTTTGAGCCGATTCGTAAGAAATTTGCGGTGGTCTAATGAACAATATGGAGTTATTCCATAAGTTGTACTTCGCTTCAACAGAAAGTGAAGTGAACAAGATTGTCCAGGATCATGAGATTTTCAGAGACCCCAGCAGTTGGCAACCCTACGGCGATA
>DOHC01000294.1 GCA_003535475.1 Nitrospiraceae bacterium | reverse complement strand
GAAAAAGGGTATTTTATATAAGTCAGTGTCCCGTCAAACTCATCGTGCTCTACTTCAAGGTCGGACAATGCTGTATGACAGCGTGGGCACCAGTTTATCAATCTGTTGTCGCGGTATATCAGCCCTTCTTCGTGAAGCTTTACAAAGACCTCTCTTACAGCCCCTGAGAGTCCTTCATCAAGCGTAAACCTTTCCCTTGACCAGTCACACGATGCGCCGATCCTCTTAAGCTGATGTATTATCCTTCCGCCGTATTCAGCCTTCCATTTCCATACCCTGTCAATAAAGGCTTCCCTTCCGAGCTGCTGACGTGTAAGTTTTTCTCCCGAAAGCTGCCTTTCAACTACATTCTGGGTTGCAATGCCGGCATGGTCTGTGCCCGGAAGCCACAGCACGCTGAAACCGCACATCCTTTTCCATCGTGCAAGAACATCCTGAAGCGTTGCGTTAAGGGCGTGTCCCATGTGAAGCGAGCCTGTAACATTCGGAGGAGGGATTACAATTGAATAGGGTTTTCCAGAGGGATTTATCTCAGGTTTGAAATAACCCTCGTTAACCCACAGTTCATACCATTTTTCTTCTATCCCTTCGGGAATATAACTCTTACTTAATTCCGTCACACTACATCTCTGACTTTATCTTCTCTATCTCTTTTGCAATCAAAGTCTCTGCGATATCAGGAACAGTCTCCCACATTATCTTTTCAATTTCTTTGCTTAACGATGTGAGTGAACTCTGCAGCACTTCCTTGACCAGTTTATCAGTAAGCTCAGGAGCCATTTCCCACAAGATTTTTTCAACTGAATCTTTTAATACCGGCGTAATGGACTCAATCATCACATTTTTAATATCTATTGCGGCAAGGGCTGATGCAACCCTTTCGTCAACCGATTTCTTAAACAGTGGAATAAGCTCCTCTTTTGATGGAATCTGCACCTCGGGCATTTCTTTTCTCACCGGTATCTCCGCAGGCGCAGGAATAACCTGTTTCTTAAAGACTGGAGGGACTGCTATCTCCTCTGCTTCCACCACTGCCTCTTCCGCAAATTCAAATCCCCCGGCTTCCTGCTCCGCAGCTTCAAGCGCTTGGGCAATGCTGACTTCTTCTTCTGCGGACACCTCTTCTATCCCCTCAGGAATCTCCACAGCAACCCCTTCAACTGCCTCCATTGCCCAGAGGTCTTCTTCAGCGCCAACAGCCTCTGCAAACACCTCTGCTTCCAGTGCTTCTACAGCTTCTGCTGTCTCTGCCATTGTTGATGCAGATAACAGCGACGCATTTATCTTGCTTATTAATTCCTGAGATTCAAATGGTTTTATAACAAAACTGTCTGCCTTTACATGCCTTGCAAGTTCCTCGTCAAGCGGCTCGAATGCCCCTGAAAGAAGAATTACAGGAACATCTTTTGTTACAGGATGTGCCTTCAATTTTTCGCATAGCTGATAGCCGTTCATCTTCGGCATCTCTATATCTGCAAGGACTACATCAGGCTTGAATGTCTCGATTGCGGCAAGCGCCTCCTCACCGTTATTCACAGCCTTTATCTCAAACCCTTCCTCTGCAAGAACAAGCTCTACAACTTTCTGTATAGTAATACTGTCATCAGCGAGTAACAACCTGCGCGCCATAAATTACTCCTTCCGGTATTTTTCAAATTTTATTGCCAAGACACAAAAAAGTCAAGCATTTTCGCACAGTTAGAAATTTCCCCTCCGTATCTGATACACTAAAAATGAAAATGAAACAATATCTTGACAGGTTATCGGAAATTTACAGGGCGATTGACAGAGCCTACAGCGAGGCATTAAGGCACTACAGCTTCAGCTGCGATGGATGCCCTGACAACTGCTGTGTTACAAAGTTTCACCATTACACATTAGCGGAAGAGTTTTATCTTGCGGAGGGATTTAGAAAACTCAATGAGGCTGAACTGAGAGCCATCGCCTCTCGCGCAGAGAATGCGGCAAAGATGCACAATTCATCTCCGGAGGATATGCTGGCTATGTGCCCGCTTAACGAAAACGGCTTATGTGTTTTATACGAATTCCGTCCAATGATATGCAGGATTCACGGCGTGCCTTACGAACTTTTCAGAAATTTTAAAATGGAATACGGCGATGGATGTTACAGGTTCATCATGGAAAAAGAAAATGCGCCAAAGGACTTTCGGATTAACCGCACACCTTTTTATCTTGAAATTGCTCAGATTGAAAGGGAAATCAGAGAAAAACTAAATTTTACAGGCAGATATAAAAAGACAACAGCAGAAATGGTTTTGAGCATTATCAATGGAGAACGTAAAACAGATTAATGCGCAGATAGATGGAATCTCCTGAAAAGCGTTGAACAAACAACAGCAAATCCTTTAAAATCAATCAAGCGAGAGTGGTGGAACTGGTCTACGACTCGTAGAGCAGACGTGTCCCGACGTGGCGGGCTGTTTTTAATTAGCAGATTAGGGCGTGTGGCGGAGTTGGCAGACGCGCCAGACTTAGGATCTGGTGGGGTAACCCATGGAGGTTCGAATCCTCTCACGCCCACCAATCCCCTCTCTCGCACCATTATAAATTCCGGTATAAATAGAGATTTATCTGAATCCTTTGTTATAATCTCCTCATGGAAAGAAAGGTAATATATTTTGAAAAGCCCGGAAAAGAAAACACATCCGCCTGCCTTGAAGTTGCCATGCAGGCGATAAAGGACAATTCATACAAACATCTTGTAGTGGCAACCACAGGCGGAGATACAGGCATCTTATTTTCAGAAGCGTTAAAAACATCCGAGGTTAATCTTATTGTTGTGACTCATTCCGCTGGATTCAAAGAACCAAACACATCCGAAATACCAAATGATGTCATAGAGAAAATAAAGTCAAACGGCGCAAAGATTTACACAGGAACAATTCTCACCCATTCATTGGAAACAGCCTTTTCATCCAAATTCGGAGGGTTATATCCAACGCTCATTATCGCCCAGTCTCTAAGAAGGTTTGGAGAGGGGCCAAAGGTGTGCTGCGAAATTGTGATGATGGCTGCTGATGCAGGCCTTATACCTGAAGAAGAGGAAGTCCTTGCTGTTGCAGGCACAGGAAGAGGCGCTGATACGGTAATGGTTGTTAAATCTGCCGCATCAAAGAGGTTTCTTGATCTTAAGGTGCTTGAGATACGCGCAAAACCGAGGGCATAAAGTTAATTCCATACACTAAAGGAGGCTATATGTTCAAACATAAATTGTTGCTGGTCTTTTGTGCAATAAGTATGCTGACATTCTGTTATTCTGATACCGCACTTGGAGGCGATTATATTATTACAAAATGGCGTCCTTCTTCAAAGGTCAAGATAACGAAAAGATATAAAAAGGCAGCAACTATAACTCTTAAATATAATGGCGAGGGAAGCAGGCTTATTAATAATAGTTGTTTCAGAGCAACTTTTGAGGATGACTCTACATGTGACGGATCTTCCGGAGATTTTAACGATACAAGAATAAATAGCAGGGAACGCATTACCCGCAAGGTATATTTTTGTGAAACTAAATATTTAATTAAAGACATAACCTATGCATGCAAGGATTCATTTTAGGCTTTAAATGAAGAGATCAGTTAAAAATATCAGAGAAACAGACTGCGCGTGCGATGCCCTGATTCTTCCTATTACTGAGGGAGATTCTGATTTATATAAAAACCTCAGGGCATCAATCCGGGATCTAATCAAAAAGATCTTCTCAAAAGAATTCAGCGGGAAGCTGAACGAGGTCCTGATGATCCCTGCTCCTTCTGACATAAAAGCTGAAAGAATCCTATTAATCGGTCTCGGTAAAAAGGGCGAGGTCTCTGCTGAAAGGATAAGACAGGCAGGCGGCAAAGCAGCAGTATATTTGCGTGACAAGGGGATGAAGAAGATTGCGGTTTCCACAAACCTTATTTCATCTCTTAAACTTTCGCCTCTGAATTTCATAGAGGGGGCTTTGCTAAGTTTATATAAATTTGAAAGATACAGAAAAGAAAAAAACAGCAGAAAAATAGAGAGCATTACGATACTCTCAAAAACATCAAAAAGGCTTAGCGATGAACTAAGATGGACCGGGGCCATAACATCCTCTGTATATTTTT
>DOHC01000161.1 GCA_003535475.1 Nitrospiraceae bacterium | reverse complement strand
GTCCTGCCGTTGGACGACTCCCCAAAACAAGTAATTAGCAATCGGTATCCAGTAGACAGCAATAAAAAGCTTAATAATGACTAACTTATAAAATAATTTATATTGCCTGAACAAGTCAACTCGTCAAATTAATATCTGCAGAAAGCGAAAGCTAATCCTGTCTGTAGTTTTGACCCGGAAAGGTTGCAAAACATTCTCCATATATGGAGAATGTATGTGTTATGAAAAAATCAGCGTTTATCGCAATAGTCTTTTTTGTGACGGCTGCCGCTGTTTTTGCTCAGCCGAAAACTGATGTAAATATGAGGGCAAGCAAACAGGACGGAGTTCTTCGCCTTGTGTTTGAGTCTGAAGAAGCATTCCTGAAGAAGGCAAATGCCGCTGTATCAGGCCTGCAGCTCAATATTGAGTTCCCTTCAGCCTTCAACATTGCTTCAAGGAAGGGTGTTGATCTGGATACTTCAATAAAGGAAAGAATCTTTACCATTAATCTTAAGGAGCCTTTTGATATAAAGATTATGAGGCTTTCTGCTCCTGCAAGGTTTGTAATAGACATAGCGCCAAAGGCAGCGGCAGATATAAAACCGCAGTTGGATGTTGTGTTGGCGCAGAGAATATATGNNATATGTCATTGATCCGGGGCACGGCGGATATGATTTCGGCATTGCAGTCGATGATCTTAAAGAAAAGGATATTGTTCTTTCTATTGCTAGGGAGATTGAAAGGTTGCTTGCAAAAAAGGGCAAAAAAGTTTTTCTTACAAGGAAGAGCGACCAGTTTATGTCTATCAAAGACAGGGCAGTGTTCACAAGCCAGAAATTAGCTGAAATGTTTGTAAGCATCCATGTTTCATCAGGAGAGGGCTTTGCTTTATACGTTCCAAATATCAGCGATGCAGGTTATGACCCTGCCGTGGCTTTGTACTCTTCAAGCCTGAGGCAGCAGAGATATTTGCAAAAAAGCAGGGTGCTTGGCGATGGCATATCAAAGGCAGTAAAAGAGGAATTTAATCTTAATGTCATACGAAGAGAGATGCCCCTGCCGATACTTAATTCTGCGGCAGCGCCTGCTGTCTTAATAGAAATTCCGTCATTTAAGGTTATGAATTATGACCAGAAGACCCGCGCAAGGCTTGCAGAGGCAATCATAAAAGGATTTTCTTATTATGGCCAGTAAAAAATATTTGTGGATACCGGTCTTCCTCCTGCTTTTTGCGGCGGGCATGACAGGAGGCTATTTTTATTTCTCAAAAAAGTTTCCTTCGCAGGCAATGCCTGCTAAAGAGACTGAAGAAAGAGTTGGCGGCACAGTGGAAGATATGTTCACTCTCAGAATCTACTATCCTGCAGGCGGAAGATTGCAGATGGAGGAGAGGAAGGCTCAGAAGAAGACAATTCAGATGACGGTTGCGGAGGCGGTGATAAGCGAATTTCTTAAAGGCCCGGTTAACGCAAGTGTTTCAGAAATGCCAAAAGATGCAAAGCTTATAGGCTTATACAGGGGTGATGACGGTATGCTCTATGTTGACCTGTCGGATGAATTCAGGAGAAACTTTGGCGGCGATGCGGCAGCAGAGTTTTTGCTGCTGAGAGGGTTATATGAGAGCCTTATGTCTAATGTGTATGATATAACCGATGTGAAAATATTGATTGAGGGGAGAGAGATGGAAAGCCTCGGAGGGCATTTATATCTTTCTTATCCGTTAAAGGATATAGTTTCTTCAGACTTGTCTGATTCGCTGAGGCGAACAGGAGACAAGGAGAATAATTTTAGCTTCCGATGAATGAGATAAATAACAACAGTCCTATAGGAGTCTTTGATTCAGGAGTGGGCGGGCTTACTGCCCTCAAGGAAATATTCAGGGTATTGCCGGCTGAAAGCACGATATATCTCGGAGATACGGCGAGAGTTCCTTACGGCATAAGGTCACCCGAAACCGTGACAAGGTATTCTTTTGAGAATACCCAGTTCCTCGCGTCAAAGGGCATAAAACTTCTTGTTGTTGCGTGCAATACCGCATCCTCTGTCAGTCTTGAAGCGATAAGGAAAAGCGTGTCTGTTCCTGTTATCGGCGTTATAGAACCGGGCGCAAGCGAGGCGGTAAAGAGCACGAGGAATAAAAAAATCGGCGTAATAGGAACAGAGGCGACTATCAGAAGCAGCGCATATAAGAAGGCAATAGAAGCGATTGACGGAAATGTGCAGGTATTCGGATTTCCATGCCCTCTCTTTGTCCCTCTGGTTGAGGAAGGGTGGACAGAAGGAGAAATCGCAATGATGGTTGCGGAAAAATACTTAAGAGAGGTAAAAGAAAAGGGCGTGGATACGCTTGTTTTGGGATGCACGCATTATCCCCTGCTTAAAAAGGTTATTTCAGAGGTTATGGGCTCTGATATAAGGCTTATAGATTCCGCTGTTGAAACAGCTAAGAGAACAGCCGGGACATTAAAAAAAGACGGCATGGAGAGAAGGGCGAAGGGAAGACCGTCAAGGGAATTCTATGTCACAGATTCTCCTGAGAGGTTTATAATGGTAGGCGAGAGGTTTCTTGAACAGAGGATTGAACACATAAATAAGATTAGTTTATCGGATCAGTAGAACAGCGGAGCAGCAGTGAATTCTTCTGCTATTGCTCTGCTGTTCGATTGCACTATGACAATGGAGGATAGATGAGGATTGACAATAGAGCAAATACAGACTTGAGAAAATTGAAGATCACAAGGGGATTTGTAGGGACAGCGGACGGCTCTGTGCTTATTGAAATGGGAAACACAAGGGTTATCTGCACAGCATCGATAGAAGAAAAGGTTCCTCAGTTCCTGAAGGACCAGAAAAAAGGATGGGTTACCGCAGAGTATTCAATGCTGCCGAAGTCGTCTCATACAAGGATAGTGCGCGAGTCAAGCACGGGAAGAATTGGCGGAAGGACGCACGAGATACAGAGGCTTATAGGAAGGGCGTTAAGGTCAGTTGTCGACCTTGGCATACTGGGTGAAAGGACAGTATGGATAGACTGCGATGTAATAGAGGCGGACGGCAGTACAAGGACAGTGAGTATAACAGGCGCATTTATCTGTCTTGCGGATGCGCTCAGAAATGCCCTTAAAAACGGGATACTGGAAAGAATGCCGTTAAAAGATTATCTTGCGGCTGTAAGCGTAGGCATTGTGAATGGGCAGCCTGTTCTTGACCTGAGTTATGCTGAAGATTCCATGGCAGAGGTTGATATGAATGTTGTTATGACAGGCAGCGGGAATTTTGTTGAGGTGCAGGGCACTGCAGAGGGAATCCCGTTTTCAAGGAAGACGCTTGACAGGCTTATAGACCTGGCTGGAGACGGGATTAAGAAGCTGGTGGAAGTTCAGAAAAGTGTTGTGAAAATTGATGACGTGCTGAGCTTTTAGATAACTTAGATAATGTGGTAAAATATCAGAAGTATATCCAAGGAGGAAGGTTTGAACAAGTATAGAAATGTCTTTGTCTGGATGCTGATGATAGTGATGACAATACTCCTCTTTAATCTCCTGAATGCGCCGAAGAAGGTTGAAGAGGAGATGATATTCTCCGAATTCATAGCAAAGCTTGACGCAGGGAGCGTTGAAGAGGTTGTTATAACGGAAAACTATGTAACAGGACGTTTGAGAGACGGGAAAAAGTTTAAAACATATCTGGCCGCATACCCTGACCTTGTGAAGGATTTGAAGGCAAAAGGAGTGAAGATTACCGCAAAGCCGCCTGAACAGAATCCGTGGTATGTGAATTTCTTTTTCTCATGGGGGCCTATAATATTTCTTGTGCTCATATGGATATTCTTTATGCGGCAGATGCAGACCGGAGGAAATAAGGCGCTGTCGTTCGGGAAAAGCAAGGCAAAGCTGGTGTCTGATAAGTCTGTAAAGATAACTTTTGCCGATGTGGCAGGGATAGAAGAAGCAAAAGAAGAGGTGCAGGAGATAATAGATTTTCTCAAGTCGCCCCAGAAATTTTCAAAACTCGGAGGCAAGATACCCAAGGGCGTGCTCCTTGTGGGCGCTCCGGGCACAGGGAAGACCCTGCTTGCAAAGGCAATTGCTGGAGAAGCAGGAGTTCCGTTCTTTTCAATATCAGGCTCTGACTTTGTTGAGATGTTTGTGGGAGTTGGCGCATCAAGGGTGAGGGATTTATTTGAACAGTCAAAGAAAAGCGCTCCGTGCATAATCTTTATTGATGAGATAGACGCTGTCGGCCGCCACAGGGGCGCAGGGCTCGGCGGTGGGCATGACGAGAGAGAACAGACATTAAATCAGCTGCTGGTTGAAATGGATGGTTTTGAAGGGAACGAGGGCGTGATAATACTTGCAGCAACCAACAGGCCTGATGTGCTTGATCCGGCGCTTCTAAGGCCGGGCAGATTTGACAGGCAGGTTGTCGTGCCTGTGCCTGATGTTAAGGGAAGGCTCGAGATAATAAAGTCGCATACCAAGAATATCCCATTGGATGAAAACGTTAACCTTGAGGTTATTGCGAGAGGGGCGCCCGGATTTACAGGCGCTGACCTTGCGAATCTTGTAAATGAGGCAGCGCTTCTTGCCGCAAGAAAATCAAAGAGCAATGTTGATATGTCTGATTTTGAGTTCGCAAAGGATAAAGTTCTCATGGGTGTTGAGCGGAAGAGCATGATAATAAGCGAGGAAGAAAAGAAGAACACTGCTTATCATGAGGCAGGGCATACGCTTGTTGCAAAGCTTACTCCGGGAACTGACCCTATTCATAAGGTTAGCATCATTCCCCGCGGAAGGACGCTCGGCGTAACACAGCAGCTTCCTATTGATGACAGATATACATATTCAAAGGATTATCTCTTAAAGACGCTTACAGTTCTTCTTGGCGGAAGGGCGGCTGAAGAGATTGCCTTAAAGCATATGACCACAGGCGCAGGCAATGACCTTGAACGCGCTACTGAGCTTGCAAGGCGGATGGTTACGGAATGGGGCATGAGCGAAAAACTCGGGCCATTGACATTCGGCAAGAAAGACGAGCAGATATTCCTCGGAAGAGAGATAGCAAAACATAAAGACTACAGCGAAAAGACCGCTACGGACATTGACGAAGAGGTAAAACGCTTAGTTATGGAGGCGTATGAAAGGGCAAAGGCTATTGTTTCTGAGAATTTTGATTTCCTTGACGCCCTTGCAAAGGCGCTTCTTGAAAAAGAGACGATGGACGCCGTAGAGATAGAGGAGCTCGTAAAAGAATTTGAATCAAAAAAGGCTCTGCAGGCTTGAACCTCCGGTGGTCAAGTTTCTCCTTAGATTTTTCTAAAAAAACCTGTCTCATGGGCATTCTGAATGTCACGCCTGATTCTTTTTCAGACGGCGGGCGGTATTTTGACAGAGCGCTTGCGGTTAAAAGGGCGCAGGAGATGGCTGAAGAGGGCGCTGATATTATTGATGTCGGCGGAGAATCAACAAGGCCCGGCTCTGCGCCTGTTCCCCTTCAGGAAGAGATAAGCCGCACAATCCCTGTTATAGAAGCTCTCGCAAAAAATATTAAAGTTCCCATATCAATAGACACATACAAGGCAGAGGTTGCAAAAAGGGCAATGGATGCAGGCGCGTCAATTGTTAATGATATAAGCGGGCTGCGGTTTGACCCTGAGATGCCAAAGGTTGTCTCTCAATATAAATGCCCTGTTGTTATCATGCATATAAAAGGGACGCCGAAGAGTATGCAGGCAAATCCACAGTATGAGGCATTAATCCCTGAGATTATGGATTACTTCAGAGAAAGCATAAGGCTTGCCGTTGAATCAGGAATTGCAGAAGATAAAATTATAATAGACCCCGGAATCGGTTTTGGGAAGACCTTTGACCATAACCTTGAGATAATAAAAAACCTCCGTGAATTTACACTTCTTGAAAAACCATTGCTCGCCGGAGTATCAAGAAAGGCATTCATAGGAAAGATTCTTGGCGATGCGCCTGCATCAGAGAGGCTTGAAGGAACTGCCGCGTCGGTTGCAATCTCAATTTTAAACGGCGCAAACATTATCAGGGTTCATGATGTTAAGGAGATGAGGAAGGTTGCTTTGGTTGCTGATGCGGTGAAGAGGGGAAGAGAGGGTTAGGTTACTGTGAAGAAGCAGGCGCAGTGACCTTCCATATTAGCTCGAAATTACAGATGATGACTTCGGGCTTGCCGGAATCATTTTTCATAATATACTCCTTATCGTCTATTGCCAGCAAGAGGTCGTTGGTTTTCAGCAATGAGCCGTCATATCCGGCTTTCTTTAGTTTATCTTTTACTTCATTTAAAAGTTTCTGACATTCTGATTCATCAATTATTCCTCTATAAGCCGCCTTGTAAAGATCTATCGGAGCGTACAAAGCATCGCTGTGCTCGGCAACCCACTGATCCGGGCCGTTGTAATAACCCCTGATTGTTATGTAGTTATAATTCTCCTGAAGAATGGGATTGCCTTCAGGGTCAAGTATGCTTTTGTGAGACTCGTATTTTCTCATATCAGTTGATGGTTCTATCTTTGCGCTTCCGGTCATGTATATAGCCCTTACATAAACGCAGGAGATTCCAATCTGGTTCAGTTCATGGGCGATCGCAAATTCCTCAAACGGGCTGTTTATCCCGAACTGACGGATTTTAGGATTATAGCTGCCATTTTCTTCCATGTTGTGCATTTCACCTACGCGCGAAGTTTTCCAGACAAGGTGAATGTTGTCTTTTGTTATCGTATAGAACACTTCCTTTGAAAATGACAATCTGATTGAAGGCGTCTTCCTCCACCTCTCAGGCAGAAAATAATCGAACAGATGCGCATTTTTCCCAACAACCCACAAGCGGCCCCCTGTGCTCTCTGCGTGTCCATAAATGTAAGGTACGCCGAAGATTTCTTTGTAAGACAGATGAGAGGGCAAAGGAGTCGGCGTGAAACGGTTAAGCTGGTCATCCAGATATGAATGTCTCCGGGAAGATTTAACCGCATCCTCATGCTCAGGAGTGCGTGACAGAAGTTCATAATCAATTACTGAATAGTTACCGTCATTCAGCAGTTGATATAGAAATTCTATCTGTTTACTTGGAGCGTCTATATCCTGAGCGCTGCCAATCTCTTTGATGCGTTCAGTATTCTCTTCACTGATTATGATATGCTCCGGCTTCATGTCGGCAACGAGGTATCCTTTTTTGTTTAGGTCGCCTATCCCCTTGTAATTTATTTTTTTTAGATGACTTACAAGCTCAGCGCTGTCCACATTGATAAGTTCGAAAACTTCGATAAGATTTTTGCCTTTAATCCATTCGTATATGAGTTTGTACTGTTTTAATATATCCAGATCAATGCCCGGATGTTTGGCCCTTATGCGGTTGATTTTCTCACGCGACCTTCCGCTCTGCCACAACTGCATCTTTTCAGGCGGGACATAAATAGCCATGGGTCGTTGTGTGTTAACCCTCATCTCTTTCGGGCCATAGGTGTTTTCGCGCATCTCCGTGACCAAAGAAAACTCTTCCCACGGGCTGTTGAACTCGGCGTCACAGAATTCTTCCAGAGTATGCGTATCCAGAGGAACATCCTCTCCAACACGGCAGTTCTTGACTACAAGGTCGAGGCTTTTGCCCTTAACCTCTTTTGTAGGGACTCTGTAAACAGAACTTGTGCCTTTAAGCCTAATCTTGTGTTTGTCGAACCAGTTCTTTTCATACCAGTTTGTGATATCAAAATGTTCTTCGTAGAGTTCGGCAAACCGTGTGAGATAAAGGTCTCCGCCGTCACTGGTTTTTGTGTGGACATACACAACCCCCAAGACATTGACGAGAGATTTTTTTGAAAGTGTCTTTTCCAATTGAGTTAAATCCTATTCAATGCAGAAGCAATATTATCCAAGGCGCTCTGCAAGTTCCTTAAGCTGTCTTTTAAGCCTTTCGGGCAGACGGTTTCCGAACACTGCAAAATGTTTCTCAATGTCAGGTATCTCAGCCTTCCACTCGTCAAGGTCAACCTTCTTCAGCTCTTCCATGTTTTCAGCAGGCAGCTCTATTCCATTAAGGTCAAGGTCCCGATCCACAGGCAATAAACCTATTGCTGATTTTTTTGCGCCAACCTTGCCGTCAACGCGTTCGCACATCCATTTAAGCACACGGCTGTTGTCGCTAAATCCGGGCCATAAAAATCTTCCG
>DOHC01000145.1 GCA_003535475.1 Nitrospiraceae bacterium | reverse complement strand
GGGATGCTCATGGCGGGAGTTCAACAGGAATGACAGGGCTTTCTCTGAAGGTTCAAAATGTAAATATCCCGCCGGCAATAAGGTTTGATGAAGACTATGTGCCCGGTGGCAGAAAGATTTCAGGCGTGATAGTTGCCTTGGGCGGTGTTGTTGTAGGTCTTTTGGCAGCTATAATGGGCGTTGGCGGAGGATTTGTAACATTTCCTATGTTCGTATATGTCTTTGGCGTTTCCTCAATGACAACAGTAGGCACCGACATCTTGCAGATCATATTCACGGCAGGCATTGCGGCAGTCTCTCAGTATGCAATCTATGGTTATGTCTTTTACTCATTAGCAATGGGAATGCTCCTCGGCTCTCTCATAGGCATTCAGGTCGGAGCGCTTACAACAAAGGTTGTTAAAGGCATACATATAAGGGGTTTCTATGCTGTTTCAATCCTCGCGGGATTCATTAACAGGGCAGCAACACTCCCCAAGAAACTTGTGGAGCTTGAGGTGATAGATATGTCAAAACCTGTTGTTAATGGGATTGAATCAGCAGGCAATGTCATATTCTGGATAGTCGTCAGTATTTTCGCAGTATGGGTTATCGGCAAGTTCATAGTGAACATTAACACATTAAGAGGCGAGGAAGACCACGCTGCGCCTGTGCTTGTAAAGGAGGAGGCATAACATGATAGTAAGAAACAAAAAAACATTCGGCATGGGTGTTGTCTTCGCAATATCCTTCCTTGCAGTGCTTCTCTTTATATTCTCGCCTTCTTTTAAAGGCAAGACCGGCCTTGAATTTTCAGATGACAGCTTTAACAGGCTTTCAAAAGGCTCATCTTATTTCATTCCCAAGGTTGCAAAATCAGCGGAACAGCTTAACGGAAAGGCGTTAAGAACGAACATAAAGATTGACAAGGCAGAGGATGCAGAGGCAATTTCAAAACTGCTTGCAGCTGCAGGAGCAAAGACGGATGTGAAGGACACAGCAGTTAAGATTGAAGGCGATCTCGGAGCTATCCTTCAGAGCGCGCTTAAAGACTCTGACGCTATGTTTAAGAATGACGGCAATGCTGTTTCAGGTCGTTATGGATATGATGAAAAAATGGTAATGAAGAACTGGTGGACTACCCTGGCAAAGGTAGAAAAGGAACTTAAGAAAGGCAGGCTCGTGGCCGAAGCAAAAATAGTTTCTGACGTTATTAAAAAGGCTGTCGAGCCCGGTTATAATTTCTATAAGATTGAAGGGCAGAAGGTTGCCGATCATGCAGGGATGATGTCAGGGCTGTTGATATTTTATGTAATCTATACCATGTGGTGGGGATATGCTATATTTTATTTGTTTGATGGAGTTGGATTAAGTATGAAAAAAGCAAAGGTTAAGAAGGAGGCCTAATGAAGGTATTGGTTCCGGTGGATGGTTCAAAATATTCGATGGAAGCCCTTAAGGTCGCTATAGATTATGCAAAGACAAAAGGCGCGAACATATGCCTTATCAATGTTGCGGCCTTTATCGAAGGTATTGACCTTGAAATTTCGGCTTCCGAAAGAGAAAGGCTGAACGAGACTCTGACAAAGCGCGCAGATTACATAGTGCAGCAGGCATGCGGCGTCTTGACAGCCGAAGATGTTATTGCTACTTGCGGGCATGTGGTCGCTGCGTCTTCAGTTCCCGAAGCAATAATAGATTATGCGGAAAAGGAGAAAATAGACCTGATAATCATAGGCAGCCGCGGATTGAGTCCATCCTCAAGATTCAAGATTGGAAGTGTTGCATCGAAGGTAGTAAGTCATAGTCCGTGCTCTGTTCATGTAGTTAAGACGGTATGTTAATAAGAAATGAAAGGTCTGTATTAAGCAGGGGGGAAAGAGGAGAACGCCTTCTCCCCTGTCCGAAAGGGAAGGCAGTGGGAAGATACAGAAAGATACTCGTTGCTGTTGACGGCTCTGATTCAAGCAAGAATGCATTCAGGCAGGCTTGCAGAATTGCAAGGGATGATAAAAGCTGGATTACAGTAGTTACTACAATTCCGCTTTATCATGACCAGTTCGATGTTCTCAGCACAAGGGAGAAAGTCGAAAGAGCATTGAAGGAAGATGGAGAAAAAACGTTGGCAGAAATAAAGAGGCTTGCTGATGAAGAGGACGCGTTCATAAAACCCAGGCTTGAGGAGGGAAGCGCCTTCGATACCATTATAGACATAGCAGAGGATGGAAATTTTGACCTGATAGTCATGGGCCGGCATGGAAAGACGAGACTTGAAAAGGCTCTTGTCGGAAACGTTACAGCGAGGGTAATAGGCCACAGCCAGAGGGATGTGCTTGTAGTCCCGAATAATACATCGCTGATGTGGGATAACATATTCCTTGCAACCGACGGCTCAAAATACAGCAAGGCTGCCACTGAAAAGGCCATTGATCTTTCAAAATCCTATAACGGCAAACTTAAAGCTGTGTCTGCTGTTGATGTCACAGATGAATTTCAGACGCAGGCGCCGGGAGCTGTTGAGGCATTAATTAAGGAAGCAAAGAGATTCGTAGAAGATGTAAGGAAGAAGGCAGAAGGAGAGGGGATAAGCACAGAGATATTTGTAAGAGAAGGTGAAACTTTCAGGGTTATCACAGACCTTTCAAGGGAATATGGCTCAGGAATTATAGTTATGGGAAGCCATGGACGCACAGGGCTTAAGAGACTTCTCATGGGAAGCGTTACAGAGAAGGTCATAGGATATGCCCAATGTCCAGTACTTGTTGTAAGTGTATAAAATAGGTTTAAAAGGAGGGAGACATGAAGAAGCTGGCAAAAAAGATTGAAAAGCTTATGGTAGCAGCCGCATTTGCGGAGGCAGGGGAACATAACACTGCAAAGGAGATAATGAAGGAAGAAAAGCGCGATGAGAAAAGGGACAGGATAACACCATCGCCAAGACCGAGAAAACAACGGAGAGCGTAAAATTATGTCCTGTGCGAGCCCATACATGGGTTTGGGCTTGCCTAATGCCTCACAAGCACAAAATCCACAATCTCTTCTATACTGTCAGTAAAGATAATATTTAAGTCTTTATATAGCTCTTCTGGCAGGATTTCTATCTCCGCCTTGTTTTTAAACGGCAGAATTACAGTTTTTACCATTGCCCTTTTTGCCGCGAGAATCTTTTCCTTGATGCCGCCT
>DOHC01000169.1:2824-3422 GCA_003535475.1 Nitrospiraceae bacterium | reverse complement strand
TTCCCCGAAGAACATAGGGATATCCTCTTTTTTCAACGAGAAACAGGATTAAGGGTATCGGAAGTCTGTGCTTTACAAATTCGTGATTGTGATTTTCCCCTATCAAGGGTTTTAATACAGCGAACCTACTCTGGATACGATTTGATTGAAACGACGAAGGGCAATAGAGAAGATTGGATACCCATGTCCCGATTTGCCCTTGAAGTTGCCCGCAAAAACGCAAAAAAGCGCTTCGGAACCGATTTTCTTTTTATCAACCCATCAACAGGCAGGGGATACAAACCGGCGTACTTAAGGGATTTATGGGCACTATATGGCATCAAAGGTTTGAAACTTTACGAAGCAACCCGGCATAGCACAATAACGGACTGGTCTAAAAATGCTACGGCGTTTCAAGTGAAAGATTTGGCAAGACATAGCGATATCCGAACTTCTCAGAAGTATGTCCACAATGCCATGACTGATCTTAGGAATGTGGTTAACCGGGATAACGTAATTACGATCCGATCCGATAAGAATCCGATAGAGGAAAATGCGCCTTGATAAATCAGTTACTTACGTGACAAAGCATGGGTTCGATTCCCATGCACTTCCGCCA
>DOHC01000169.1:0-2819 GCA_003535475.1 Nitrospiraceae bacterium | reverse complement strand
TTTTGTATAGTTTTTGTATAGTAGGGGTTCGTTGATGGTGTTATCCAGAATATCAACTGCTCTGGTTTTATGAGAAGGTGCAAGGTGGGCATAGCGTAGTGTCATAGTTAAAGTCTTGTGTCCTAATAACTCTTTAATTGTGGTTACGTCAATCCCTGCCATAACAAGATGACTTGCAAATGTGTGCCGCAAATCATGGAAACGAAAATCTCTGATTTTTGCCTTTGTGAAAGCGGTTGTGAATGATGTCTGGATATTGTTGAACCGTCTACCAGTAGTTCCGTCATAGAATACATAAGGAACATCTACCCTTCTTAAAATGTTGGTCATGGTGTCATGCAATGTTCCATTGATCGGAATTTCTCTCCGTTCTCCATTCTTTGTAATATCCAATAGGATAAAGTCATTTTTCAAATCAACATTATCCCATTTAAGAGACAGGATTTCTTCTTTTCTCATACCGGTGTTTAAGGCTGTAATCACGATCGGCTTGAGATGGTTCGCACAGGCATTTATTAAAGTTTTACATTCTTCTTTGTTCAGGTATCGTAATCTCCGGTTGTTTTCTTCCAGAAGTTTCGCCTTCCTGATTCGCTTCAGGGTTTCTTCTTCAACCATATTCCAGTCCACGGCTTTCGTGAACATGTGTTTCAGGGTGGCAACGTGCCTGTTCACGGTAGCTGGTTTATAACTTTTTTGGAGTTTCTCTGTCTGATATTGTTCAATCATTCTGGTATCGAATCGTCTTAAGGGATAGTGACCAAATTCATCCACAAGTTTATTGATAACATAGGCTTTCTTCTCAAAACTCCGCTGACGTTCTGCCCATTTGACATATTCTTCGGCGAGTTCCCGAAAAGAGTGATTCTTGATCTTGATTATTTCCGGTTGTTTTCCGGATTGAATCTCAGCCTTCCTTTTGTGTAGCAATGACTCTGCAACTTTTAATTTATCGGAGCCTGATGATTCATAGACAGTGTTTCCGTCAAGGCCTGCATAACGAAGCCATAGGACATTGCCACGTGGATAAATACCTTTAGGATATTTTCCTTTTGACATTCTTCTTAACCTCCTTTCCTTTTTCGTTCTCCTGTGTTTCCATCATGGACAATAAAATTTTTAATGTTTTGCTCGGTTGCCTCACCCCCTTTTCCAAATAAATGACATACCGTTCAGTGACCCCTATCTTTAATGAAAAGTCCTTCTGGTAGAGGTTCAAACGCTTTCTGAAATCCTTGATTTCCTCTGGTGTCCACGTCTTCATGCCTGCAATATACACACGAACAGTGTTCATGTCAAGATAAAATATCATTGTATTTTTTTCACTATACAATTTACTATACACCACGAAAAAAACGTATGAATATCATTAGTTTCCATATTCCGAAGAAGATTATTAATCCGAATGCCGGATATGTTGTTTCTTGAAAATATGGAAGGGTGATAACGGTTTCACGGCATCTTGATTAAGCCAGGCATCAATAATAGATTTCCTGAACAGGCAATATTTCCCTTTTTTAATATATGGGATTTCATTTTTCCGTGTCCTTTGATAAATCCAGTTTTTATCAACCCTGAGATAGGCAGCTAAAGCTTCCACATCAAAGATGGTATCATCCTCTTGCTTGCGATTGGCTGTTATAAGCGGTTTCAGATATTCACTAACCCTTAATGCAATAGCCTCAATGTCGTGGGTTTCAAGCTCTGTCTTCATCCTGCCTCTTGCATAATTGTAATCGTCCATGCCCCCTCCTATGATTTTTCTCCAAACGCATCCTGATTTCATATCGCTCATCCTTCGTAATGCAATGCCCACAGATAGAATCAAAACGGAAGGGAAAGGCTTTTTCTATTTCCGGTTCTCTTTTCCATTTAATCATTCTTGCCCCACATCTTTTACACATCACTATAATGGGATAACCTTTACGCATATGATACACCGCACAAGACGACACATAGATACTGGTATATTCTATATAGGGTATACAAAAGGACACTTGTTACACTCATGATTTGCCTTCAACAAGTAGCACTTTGTATCCTTGAAAAACCCATTAGGGGTAATAACAAGTAGCACTTTGTACCCTTGAACAAGTGGCACTTTTGCTACTTGTCTTTTATATTTCTCCAGTCGTCAGACAGCTTGAAAAAATTCCTTTTCCGAAAGAGCCCGCCACGCTGCGTTATCGTTATAAACCCAGATTGTTCCAACTCTCGCAACGAGCGAGCAAATGTCTTTCTTGCCATTATTTTCTCCATTTCATTGAATGAGAGCGTAAGATCGACAGTCGGATCAGATGAATAGCATTTGCTCTTGATGTGTATATAAGTGACTCTGGAACTGTTACTCAATTTTTCCCATGCAGGGCTTTTCAACATGTCTGTGAAAATTTGAACAAAGCGAGCAGATGTTCTTTTGCGGTTCCTTCTTCTGGACACTTTCTTTCTCTTTCCCCAACGAAATTATTACAGTTAATCTTCTCTCTTTCTGAGAGACTTTAATGCAAAGATAGAACTACGGAGTGATTTAAGAATCTTGATATAGTCGAGCACGCCAACTTTCTCATTTGCGTAAAGTGCTTCGACATCCCGTGTTATGTTATCACTTACTTCAAAAACGACATGCCCATCCGTTCTCCGATAGGGGGTTACCTCATGCCCTTTAAGAAATAAAAAAGCTGCGATAGTCACATCCTCTATATCGTTCACCATATCCTTCCTCCTTCTCATATCATTTTCTTAAATCTTTATGTTTTGTATCAACTACGTTACTTTTGACCTCACAGAAGGTAATTACCTTTCTCTCGTTCTGGAAATGA
>DOHC01000123.1 GCA_003535475.1 Nitrospiraceae bacterium | reverse complement strand
AATTCCTGGTCATTATGCTCGTTCTTTTTGTTATTGCGATAGTTGTCAGTCTTGTCCTCGTCCTCTTCCAGAAGAATATCCCTATCGGAGAACGGCTTGCGCTTCTGCGGATAGAAGGCCCGATCCTCGATTCCAGGGATGTCATCGACGAACTCAAGACCTATGTCAAAGACCCCTCGATAAAAGCGATCGTGCTTCGGATCGACAGCCCGGGAGGCGCGGTAGCGCCTTCGCAGGAAATTTATGAAGAGATCAGAAAGGCTGTCACGAAAAAGAAGGTTATCGTCTCGATGGGATCTGTTGCAGCATCAGGGGGTTACTATATCGCTGCACCTGCTACAAGGATCATTGCAAATCCGGGGACGCTGACAGGCTCTATCGGTGTGATCATGGAGATTCCCAATGTTGAAGGACTCATGAACAAGATCGGTGTTAAAACCGAGGTCATAAAAAGCGGCAGGCATAAGGATATTGCTTCGGCTTTCCGCGGCATTAAGAAAGAGGAGAGGGAAATACTTCAGGGTGTGCTCGACAATGTGCATGAACAGTTCATAAAAGCGGTCGCCGAGGGACGTAAAATGCTCATTGAAGACGTAAAGAGGATTGCCGACGGGCGGGTATTCACCGGGGAACAGGCCCTCAAGGCAGGCCTCATTGATGAGATAGGAAACCTTGAAGATGCGATTAAGTCTGCTGCGAAGCTTGCCGGCATTAAGGGTGAGCCTTCGGTGGTCAGCAAGGAAAAACGGTTTTCCCTGATTCATATGCTCAGAAATAAAATGCCGAAGGAATTGTCGGATATGGTCCCATCGGTAAAAATTAAATATATGTTCGCACCTTAATTGTTCAGGAGGTCATATGACAAAATCAGTCCTCATCGAAAAGGTATCTGAAAAGGTTGGAAGCCTTACGAGAAAGCAGACCGAGATTGTTGTCGATACTGTTTTTGACAGCATAAAAGACGCATTGATCCGGGGGGAAAAGATCGAAATACGCGGTTTCGGGAACTTCAAGCCGAAAAACAGAAGGCCGAGAAAGGCGAGAAACCCCAAGACCGGTGAAAAGGTCGATGTGCCGCAGAAGAGGGTCCTGCATTTCAAGGTGGGCAAGGCACTCAGAGAGTCGATGAACCCGAAGTAGTCGGTTAGATTCATCTTCTTAGACTGACGATTTACATGGGTAGCCGCAGGCTTCAGCCTGCGTGTCTTTTCATAATCCCAACGAATTAACTTATCTCCCTTAAGAGATGACTGTTAGATTTTTCGGAATGTCCTCCGGAATGCAACCTAATAAAGTAGCTTGTCCCCTTTACCGTCACTTTGACATTCCAATTTGGAATCTCAAAGAATCAGTTTCTTCCTCAGTAAGCTGAAACATAAAGTCTTGGGGGAAGCGATCAAGATTCCTTTTAACAGCCTTGTTTAGGTTAAAAGTCTCCACTTCATAAAGCTCGGCAAGATCGGCATCTAACATCACCTTTTCGCCTCGAATCAGCAGAATCTTCTTCTCAATAATCTCAACTGGTATAAGTGCCTTCATTTTTTCTCCAAACTTGAGGTGCCAAATTGTGACCTCAAGATATCATATGTTCAATGTCGGAGTTTGCAGGGTCAGACATCATAATTACCCCTTGCCACACCTTTATCAGTTTGCCGGAGCCGGCAAACTGATAGGTCTCATTAACTTTCTTCAGGTCTTCAAAAGACTTGCTTCCCATTGGCACTAAATTTTTATCTGACATACCACCTCGTCCTCATGCATCATTCTAATGAGGTTACTGAATTACAGTTAAGACGGACTTTTCAGGCAGACCCTTAAGAATACCTTGACTATTATATAGCGAATGCTTTAATATTTGCCATGATAAAAGGAAAAATATTAAGAATAGAATAGTTTTTTGAAGCAATAGAATAATAAATAAAGTATTCGAAAAAAGCATAAAAAAGAACCATGGAAGGGTTTATCACAGCAGCACAGAAAAGATTGAAGTCTTAATGTTTATAGAAATGACCGATACGAAGGCTGTATTAAAAAAAGGAGGGAAGACTTATGAAGATAAATGGTTTTATTATTTTCCTAATGATAGTATCTCTGCTTATTGGAAATTTGCATGTTTATGCAGAGGAGACTCAACTGCCTGACAGTATTGAAGACGTGTTATCAAGTTGTGAGGAAGAATCCGGAAAAAATAGACTTGAAAGGTATTTGTTCGAAGCAGATAATAATGAAGGTGAAACTGAAATGGGCATCTATGCGGAAACAATGGCACAAATAGAAATCGATACAGAAGGTTCTGTGGGAAAATTGTTGGATGCCAAGGTTAAATACCCTCAAAGCCGCCATATTCAGGAAGCTTTAGGATGGGTTTATGGGCGAATGTACGATTCGACTAATGATAAGAATAAGTTGGCAAAGGCTGCAGAGGCATTTGATCGAGCTGAAACCCTCTACTTTGAAAATTCCATTATAAAGCTTTATTCAGGTTATGCAGATTTAATGTCAAAAATCCTTGTTATTCTTAAGGACAAGACAAGGCTCGACAGTTATTTTGCTGTGCTTCTTGAACGTTATCCTTCGGATACGATCGCACATTTATCTTATGCGAAGGCACTGTCTTCTTTATCTGATAATCGAGCAGAAAAATATTTTGAGAAGGCAATATCTTTAAAGGATGAAGACAATTTCCAGCCCACTGTTGACTATGTCGAACATCTTTTGGACAGGGGTTATTACAAAAAAGCTCTGGCTGTCTTAAATAAAGAAAAATCGGAAGCTTATTATCTCCATTTCATCAAAGGATATACACTGGAAAAACTCGGGCGCCTCAAAAAGGCTGAAGAAGAATATCGCCGTTACCTCAAGTTTAAAGAAGTTACCTCTTTTAGCGAAGGAGTCTTTAAACCAAACAAAAAATACAGAATACCCAATGGCAGGTTACAGAATGGAATAGATTTTGATGCAGATACCACAGTATCCAGTGCAGTTGCATGTCCAACCCCGAAGTATAAAATGACTTGCTCTTCGACGGATTGGCAATGCAAGATGCGGACTTATGCCGTTTGGACAATTAATGGCGAAGCTGAAAGAAATAATGGTACTCTTGGAATGATGAGAGCCGTGGCCTGGAATATTCGCAATCGAGTCTTTAGTCCCACGTCAAGCGTATACTGTCCCAGTCAATTTACTTGCACCAATTATGCCTATTGCTATCCTTTATCGTTAGTCAAATGGCCCAATGATCCAAGCACTTTATATCAACGGTATTTTCAAGTGATAAACACGGGCGGATATGCCGGATTACAGTTTAAGACCTACACACAACAAAGTGAACAAGTTTTTTTTGATGTGTTTAATGGATTGGTACCAGATCCCTATTCAGGAAAATGTCCAGTCAGCATATTCTATGGTGATTCCTGCAGCGGGACATGTGGCAGCACAACTACTATATGGGGTTCTTTCCCCAGTTATACGACGGCCATGGAGTTCCGTGCTGGGAGATTATATCCAAAAAATGCTTGGGGTTATCAGTGTTATGAGTTTAAAACTATGGGAGCACCTGACATGGGGAATTGTACGGGTGTTCCATGTTTTGTAAATTCGAGATTGATTTGCCCTCGATATGCGACCCAATCTGATCACATTTCGTGTTACTCAGACGGGAAAGGTCAGTACTATTACACGGGGCCTGTTTATGGGAATTTTTTCTGGTCAACAAACGGCGGAACAAATTAATCGAACTCAAGTTATGAAAAAGGCTTTCCTGATAATTTGTGTTTTCTTTTTCGTGCTTGGAATCCGCTTTTTATCTGAAGCCGAGGATAATAGGGAAAAGCGCATTATGGATTTACTGTCTCAAACTGAAAAGGTCGAGGATCTTGAATATATGATTCATAGCAACAGGCATTTCCTCGAAGCCATTAGTCTTATCCTTTTGGAAGCCGAAGAAAAGAATATGGGAAGCGACGAACTAAGAGTCTATTATCTCGATCTTTTAGCGAGAGCGAATTGGAAAAAATGGACCCCCTATCTAAGGACAACAAAAGTGGTAAAAAATATTTATGTTGTTAGTATTGGTGCTGCTGCAGTAACACAGCCGAGCAGTCTCTATCTTTTTTTTGATTCCCACAGACTATTGATTGATCGCCGTGATGAAGGAGGGACAATTGCTATATTTGATGCCTCAGTCTCTGATCATATGCAAAGAATAAAGGTTACTTATCAACCGGTGCCGGGGTCAACAAGACCGATGAAAGCTACGGCTTATTTGGAAAAGAAAAAGGACAAGTGGAAAGTAATAAAAGTTGTTACGAAAGAGGATAACTAATAAGGAAGCGGCGGTATTATCAATGCCGGGTTGAAGCCTTTATAAATAAAATCTATCTGCTTCCCTTTTTCCCGCTGTTGCGCTTTATAGCTGTTTTCTATATCATATGATAAATTTTCTTGCGGGAGAGAAATTGTCAAAGAGAGACCGTACTCATTTGACAGGTAAATCCGGGTTTGATCCATGGCTCTAAAGATTAAACCTTCATATTTTCATACCCTCTACAGACCGTCCAAATGTGACCTCCGGTTTTATCTGCAGCAAAAAGGTGTTGAGTCTGCCCCTCCCAGTGAATTCGAACAGTTAATATTCAGACTTGGGCAGAGACATGAGAAGAACCATCCTTCCACTTTTCCTCAAGTTTCTGATCTGACCGGCAAACTCGCCGAAATGACTTTGGCAGAAATTCAGAAAGGAAGTCCGGTTATCTATCAGGGTGAACTCAGGCACCAAATTCAAGCAGACGGTAATCTGATCCAGGTTGTGGGCATTCCTGATTTCATGATTAAAGAGGAAGCAGGCTATTTTATTCGTGACTGCAAGTTAGCCCGTCATGCAACTGAGGACAAACACCCTGAAATACCGAGACAGTTGCAGGTATAGGGCTGGCTTTTAGAAAAAGCAACCGGCAAACGCCCGCTGAAGCTTGAGGTTCTTAAAGGCGACGGAGGCATTGAGCTGATCGATTATGAGGGCGAAGCTGCTGCCCTTTCATATCTGCAGGAATTATTGAACGTTATCGGGTTGCCGGAAGAGCCATATTCTCCTGTAGGATGGTCTAAATGTATAAGTTGCGGTTTCAATGATTTTTGTATGTCACGAGCCAATGAATCTCAATCAGTTGCGCTCCTCCCCGATGTTGATCAAGGGCTTGCAAGACGTTTGAAGGAATTGGGAGTTCTCAAAATTGAGAGGATAAAAAGGGGACAGGCTACTTTTCTCAAGTAATAACCCTCTGCCAAACATATATC